>DASYMV010000110.1:0-16979 GCA_036008865.1 Pseudonocardiaceae bacterium
CCGCGACTCCGTGCGCATCACCGCCCGCGACTCCGTGCGCATCACCGCCCGCGACTCCGTGCGCATCACCGCCCGCGACTCCGTGCGCATCACCGCCCGTCGTGACGACTTCACGCTCGCAGCCTGAGCCGGCCGAAACGAGATGGCGAGCCCTCGCGATCAGGCGGCGGGCTCACCGAGATAGGGCAACCAGAGCGGATCCGCCTCAGTCACACCGGCGAGCAGTCGCCAGTGCGGCCCACGAGGAGCCGTTGGCACCACCCGCAACCGCCACCCCAATTCGGACAGCAGTTTGTCCGCCTTGCGGTGGTTGCACTTCGCACAGCAGGCGACGCAGTTCTGCCACGAGTGAGGGCCTCCGCGACTGCGGGGCATCACGTGGTCGATCGTCTCCGCCCGGCCACCGCAGTACGCGCAGCGGTACCGGTCGCGGTGCATCAGGCCGGCGCGGGTCAGCGGGACGCGCCCGCGGTACGGCACGCGCACGTACGTGCTGAGGCGTATCACCGAGGGCACCACGACCTCGGACGTCGACGAGTGCACCACCATGCCGGCCGGATCGCCGTGCACGACCTCGGCCTTACCGCACACGATCAGTACGACCGCGCGCCGTAGCGACAGCGCGGTCAACGGCTCGAAGGTGGCGTTGAGGAGCAGCACCTTGCGTCTGCCCCAGGGGAACACGACCGCTGCCGCACCGGAAGCCTCCCCGTGCGGATCCCCGTCGAGCACGCGCCGGACGACGGCCTGTTTTTGACAAGAGGAGACCGTCGGCGCTGACTCGGCCTTGACCGAGGCGCCGATCGGGGTCGGTTGTCGGTCGGGCACGCGACCACCTCCACCGGTGCAGCCATAGCAGACCACAGATCACCCCCGAAGCGCACGTGTGATCCGCGACGCGTCATGAACCCGAGATCGAAAATCCGGCGAACATGCGCCTATTGGTGATGATTTTCAAACAACCGCTATGGTTCTGCAGGTGACTCAGGTTCCCTCCGCAGCCCTGCTCGCGACGATGACGTACCCGGCAGCGGCACGGCTCAACCTCGTCGAACAACTGCACGGGCACCAGGTGGCGGACCCCTACCGGTGGCTGGAGGACCCGTCCGACCCGCGCACGCAGGAGTGGTCAGCGGCCCAGGACGTCCTCGCCCGCTCATGGCTTGACGGCCTGCCCGGTCGTGAGGCGCTGAGCGCACGGCTGCGGGAGCTGATGAGCACCGGCTCGGTGTCCACGCCGACCTGGCGCGCCGGCCGCGCGTTCTTCACCAGGCGCCAGCCCGACCACGACTTCCCCGTGGTCGTCGTGCGCGAACCCGACGGCACCGAACGCGTGCTGCTCGACGTCGCCGAACTCGACCCGTCAGGCCGGACGACGCTCGACAGTTGGTCACCGAGCCTGGAGGGCCGGTTTCTGGCCTACCAGGTGTCGGTGGGCGGCGACGAGCACTCGCTGCTGCACGTCGTCGACGTCGACTCGGGCCGACTCGTCGAGGGACCGATCGACCGTTGCCGTTACTCGCCCGTCGCCTGGCTGCCTGGTGGCGATGAGTTCTTCTACGTTCGCAGGCTCGACCCCGCAGAACTCCCGGAGGACGAGAAGCTCTTCCACCGGCGCGTCTGGCGCCACCGGGTGGGCACCGACCCCGCCGAGGACCTCCAGGTGCACGGCGACGGGCTCGACCACACCTACTACTACGGACTGAACCTGTCCCACGACGGACGGTGGCTGGTCGTCACCGGTGCGCCCGGAAGCGTGCGCCGCAACTCGGTGTGGATCACCGATCTGCACGAGGCCGTCGACCGCATGCCGCGGTTCCGGCAGATCGTCTCCGTCGACGACGGCGCCCAGTGCACCGCGTGGGTGGCCCGCGACGGCAGGCTCTACCTGCACACGTCCCTCGACGCGCCGCGGTTCCGGCTCTGCGTTGCAGATCCCGGCCGCCCGGAGGTCGAGCACTGGACCGAACTGGTGGACGAGCAGCCCGATTCGGTGCTGGACGCGGTCCGCTGGCTGAACGGGACGCTGGTGCTTCTGCGCACCAGGCACGCGGTGTCCGAACTGCACCGGCACGACCCGGCGGACGGTACCCACCTCGGCCGGATCCCACTGCCCGGAACAGGCTCGGTGCACGGTCTGTCCACAGTGGATGAAAAGACCGACGCGCAGCGAGATGCGCTGTGGATCGGCTGGACGGATTTCGTGACACCGCTGTCGGTGTACCGGCACTCGCTGTCCACGGGCGAAACCGTGTTGGTCGAAGCCGCTCCGGGCACCGTGGATCTGCCGGCCGTGACCACGCAGCAGATCCGGTACACCTCGAAGGACGGCACGACGGTTCGCATGTTCGTGGTTTCGAGCCGTGCGAAGCCGGATCGGCCGCGCCCGACGCTGCTGAGCGGGTACGGCGGCTTCGCCGTCGGTCGTGGCCCCGGCTACAGCGCGACGACGCTCGCGTGGGTCGAGGCGGGCGGTGTCTGGGTGCACGCTTCCCTGCGCGGCGGCGACGAAGAAGGCGAGCAGTGGCACCACGCGGGAATGCGTGAGCACAAGCAGAACGTGTTCGACGACTTCCACTCCGCCGCCGAGCGACTGGTGCGCGACGGATGGACCACGCCGCAGCAACTGGCGATCATGGGCGGCTCCAACGGAGGGCTGCTCGTCGGCGCGGCGCTGACGCAGCGACCGGAGCTCTACGCCGCCGTGGTGTGCTCAGCGCCACTGCTCGACATGGTGCGCTACGAGAAGTTCCTGCTCGGGCGGCTGTGGGCCGAGGAGTACGGCAGTGCAAGCGTTTCCACCGAGTTGGACTGGTTGTTGTCCTACTCTCCTTACCACCGGGTACGACCTGATGTTGAGTACCCTCCGGTGCTGTTCACGGTCTTCGAGTCGGACAGCCGGGTGGATCCGAACCATGCGCGGAAGATGTGCGCCGCGTTGCAACACGCGACCTCCAGCGATCCCAGCAAGCATCCCGTGCTGATCCGTCGAGAGACCGAAGTCGGGCACGCCGGCCGCTCGGTGAGCCGTTCGGTCGGACTGGCAGTGGACCAGCTGTCCTTCTTGGGCAACGCGACTGGCTTGGAATTCTTGGAGGAGTAATACGTGGGCGACCCTGGCGAGAGCGCGACGTTTGCCGTTGCATGGCTCACCCAGAACGGGCCGATCATCATCGCCAAGGCCGGCAAGATCGCGGCGATCGTCTTGGCCGCGATCGTCGTTCGCTGGCTCGTGCGGCGGTTGATCGATCAGCTCACCAGGGGTGGTGACCGCGGGGACAAGCCGTCCCTGTTGAAGCCGTTGAAGGAGCGCGCGCCTCAGGCTCTCAACGGACTCGTGTCCGCGCGTCGCGAGCAGCGGGCCAAGACCATCGGGTCGGTGCTCAAGTCCGGAACGACCCTGATCGTCTTCGGCATAGCGTCCCTGCAGATCCTGACCGAGCTGACCTTCAACGTCGCTCCGATCCTCACCTCGGCGGGAATCCTGGGTCTGGCGATCGGTTTCGGTGCTCAGAACCTCGTGAAGGACTTCCTGTCCGGCATGTTCATGATGCTGGAGGACCAGTACGGCGTCGGTGACGTCGTCGACCTCGGGCCGGCCACGGGCACCGTCGAGGCGGTCGGGCTGCGGATGACCACGATCCGCGACGGCAACGGCACGGTCTGGTACGTGCGCAACGGCGAGATCCTGCGCGTCGGCAACTCGAGCCAGGGTTTCGCCGTCGCGGTGGTCGACCTGCCGGTGACGTTCGGGGCGAACCTGAGGCAGGCCAACGACATCCTCCAGCAGGCCGCGACGGAAGCCGTCGAGGAGGAGCCGCTGGCCAGCGATGTGATGGACAAGCCCGACGTGCTGGGTGTGGAGAAGGTCACCCCGGAAGCGATCACCCTGCGTGTCACCGTCAAGGTGCGGCCGGGCCGCCAGTGGGCCGTCCAGCGCGCCCTGCGCGCGCGGCTCGTTCCCGCACTTGAAGCGGCAGGCGTGCCCTCCGAGGCCGACGCCTGATCAACTCCCGTTCTGGGTCCACGACGCGTCTGCGTCGTGGGCCCAGAACGCACCCGAGGAGCACTCACTTGCCGAGGTGAGTCAGGATGGATGGGTGGGCACTCCGGAGAACTTCTACGAAGTGGTGGGCGGGTACGACACCTTCCACCGGATCGTCGCGCGCTTCTACGAGGAAGTGGCCAAGGACGAAGTGCTTCGGCCTCTGTACCCGGAAGAGGACCTCGGGCCCGCCGAGGAGCGCTTCCGCATGTTCCTCATGCAGTACTGGGGCGGGCCTCACACCTACTCCGACCAGCGCGGACATCCGAGGCTGCGCATGCGTCACGCGCCGTTCAAGATCGGTCCGATCGAGCGCGACGCCTGGCTGCGCTGCATGAGGATCGGCGTGGACGAGGCGGGCTTGTCCGAAGAACACCGCAAGCAGCTCTGGGGCTACCTGGAGATGGCCGCGAACAGCATGATGAACGCCTGGGTTTGATCTTCGATCGCCCGAATGGGGCAGACCACCGCACGACGAATGGCAGGATTACACCCCGTGCGACGATCCTCCGACGTCCAGACAGAGATCGCCGACGAGTCCGCCTGGTGGCGTGACGCCGTCTTCTACCAGGTCTACGTCCGCTCCTTCGCCGACTCGAACGGTGACGGCGTGGGTGACCTGGAGGGCATCCGCTCCCGGCTCGGCTACCTCGAACTGCTCGGTGTCGACGCCTTGTGGCTGACCCCGTTCTTCCGCTCTCCGATGGCGGATCACGGCTACGACGTGGCCGACCCCAGGGACGTGGACCCGCTGTTCGGTGACCTCGCCGCTTTCGACCGGCTGGTCGCCGACGCACACGCCCACAACATGCGGGTGACGATCGACCTGGTGCCCAACCACAGCAGCGACCAGCGCGAGTGGTTCCAGGAGGCACTGCGCGCCCGTCCGGCCGGCCCCGAACGGGCCCGCTACATCTTCCGCGAGGGTCGCGGCTACGACGGTTCACAGCCGCCGAACAACTGGACCAGCATCTTCGGCGGTCCGGCGTGGACGCGGATCCCGGACGGCCAGTGGTACCTGCACCTGTTCACCGCCGAGCAGCCCGACCTGAACTGGGACAACCCCGAGGTCCACGCCGACTTCGCACAGACCCTGCGCTTCTGGCTGGACCGCGGTGTCGACGGCTTCCGCATCGACGTCGCCCACGGCATGGCCAAGCCGTTCGAACTGCCCGACATGGATCCGCGCGCCGCGCACGCGTCGACGGTGCTGCAGAACGACGTGCACGACCCGCGGTTCGACGACGACGGCGTGCACGAGATCCACCGGATGATCCGCAAGGTCATCGACACCTACCCCGGCCGCATGGCCGTCGGCGAGATCTGGGTCAAGGACGACGAGCGCTTCGCGCGCTACGTCCGGCCCGACGAGCTGCACCTGGGCTTCAACTTCCGGCTCGTGGAGGCGGAGTTCGACGCCGACGCCGTGCGCTCCGCGATCGAGCACTCGCTGGCCTCCGTCGCACCCCTGGGCACGCCGCCGACCTGGACGCTGTCCAACCACGACGTCGTCCGTCACGTCACCCGCTACGGCGGTGGCGAGCTGGGCACCAAGCGGGCGCGGGCGATGGCACTGGTCGAGCTGGCTCTGCCCGGCGTGGTCTACCTGTACAACGGCGAAGAGCTCGGCCTGCCGAACGTCGAGCTTCCCGACTGGGCGCTGCAGGACCCGATGTGGGAACGCTCGGGACACACCGACCGCGGTCGCGACGGCTGTCGCGTGCCGCTGCCCTGGGAGGGCAGCTCGCCGCCGTTCGGGTTCTCGCCGAACGCCAACACCTGGCTGCCGGTGCCGCACGAGTGGAGCGGGTTGACCGCCGAGGCGCAGCTCGAGGACCCCGGCTCGATGCTCTCCCTGTACCGCCAGGCGTTGGAGCTGCGCAAGACGCACGTCGCCGTCAGCGGCACCGAGCTGGAGTGGTACGGCGCTCCCCCCGGTTGCTTCGCGTTCCGGCGCAAGGGAGGCGGCCTGATCTGCGCCCTGAACACCTCCGGCGCGTCCGTGCCGCTGCCGCCTGGCGACGTGCTCCTGTCGAGCGCGCCGATGGACGGCGACCAGTTGCCGCCCGACACTGCCGTCTGGCTGATCTGACCTCCTCCGGCGACAACCCGCTCGCTTCCCTGGCCGAACGCCCTGCAAGATGACGGGTGATGTCCACCGAAAGGCCTCGCGCCGTCCTCGCCGTCCTCGCCGCGGCGGTGCTCTTCGGCACCACCGGCACCGCCCAGGCCCTCGGACCGCACGGGCTCGACCCGCTCGCCGTCGGCGCGATTCGCACCGTCGCGTCCGGTGCACTGCTCGCAGGCATCGCGTGGCTGCTCGGCGCGTACCGCGGCACTCGTGCGCCTCTGGGCGCCGTGTTCACAGGTGGCATCGGAGTCGCCGTCTACCAGTTGGGGTTCTTCTCCGCCGTGCGCACGGCCGGTGTCGCCGTGGGGACCGTGGTCGCACTGGGGTCCGGTCCGGTGTGGGCTGGACTGGTCGAGTGGCTGGTGTCGCGCACGAAGCCGAGTGCGAACTGGACGGCCGCGACCGCGCTCGCGGTGGTGGGTGTCTGCGTGCTGGTGCTGACCTCGACCGAGGGCCGTGCAGGCTCACTGGTCGGCGTGCTCGCCGCGTTGCTCGCCGGGCTGGGCTACGGGGTCTACACGGTCATCGGCTCTCGGTTGATCAGCTCGGGACAGCGTTCCCACGGCGCGATGGGCCTGCTGTTCGGGGCGGGAGCGGTCCTGCTGCTTCCGGTTCTGCTGATGCGGTGGCCGGGTGGGTTGGACAGCCCCGGTGGCCTCACGGTCGCCGCCTACCTGGTCCTCGTCCCGACGGTGGTGGCGTATCTGCTGTTCGGGGCGGGTTTGCGTGCGCTTCCCGCGGCGACGGTGGCGACGCTGACGCTGGCCGAACCGGTGGTGGCCACGCTGCTCGGCGTGCTCGTCCTCGGCGAGTCGATCACGCTCGGCGCGATGGCCGGAGCGGTGCTCGTACTCGGTGGCCTCAGCCTGCTGGCGGTGCCCAGCAGGTCGCGGGTGCCGGTAGCGCCGGCGTAGCGAGAGTTCTCAGACCAGCAGCGGAAGCATGGAGTGCCGCCGGCGGACGACGGCGCCGAATCGGGCGTCGATCCGCAACCACGCGTCGGTGGCGATCACGCGCACTTCCTCCTCCTCGGCCGAGCCGAGGAAGCCCATGCCGGACAAGGCGAACAGGCACCGCAGCGGCACCTTCACGTCCAGGCCCGAGCCGCTCACGGTCAGCACCGTCTGGTCGAGCAGGGAGGCGGGCGGGGTGCCGTGAGGGCCGGTGTTCTCCCGCGCGACCGCGACGCCCTCGTCCGCCAGCCGGGAGACGACGCCGACCGGCAGCCGGTCCACCGGCAACCAGCCCTCGACCGGAGGAAGCGCCGAGCGCCACATCAGGTCCTTGGGCGCGCCGGGGTCGATCCGCTCACCGCGCATCACGGTCAGCCCGGTCAGCAGTTCGCTGCCCGCGACGGTCACGTCGGAGGGCTCGACCCGCCCCGCGACCGTACGCGTGGCCAACGTGTCGAAGGGCGTCGCCACCCACGCGTCGAGAAGACGGCCGTCCTCGCGGTTGCGCAGGCGCACCACGGCCTGCGCGTCGAGCCGGACGGCCCTGGCGACGAAAGCACCGAGGTCGTCGCGCTCGTCGCGGTCTGCCAGCACGAGTTCAGGCACCGTTGCCTCCGGCACGCCAGCCCGCCAGGAAGTCGCGTTCGTCGTCGGAGAGGCGGCGAGGCCGCCCCGCCGCCACGTTGTAGGGCACCATGAGCGTTTCCGCGGTGGTCACCACCGTGCTCCCTTCGCCGCGGCCGTTGCGCACCGCGTAGTCCAGGGTGAACGAGGCCGAGCGCAGTTCGCGCACCGACATCTCGACGAGCACCTCCTCACCGGTGAACACGATCGGGTTGAGGTAGTCGACGGACAGCTTCGCCACCACCATCCCGGCGGCCATGTCCTTCACCCCGTGCCGTGCGGCCTCGGTGAACAGCAGGGCGATCCGGGCCTCCTCCAGCAGCGTCACCGTGTTGGCGTGGTTCACATGGCCGTAGGCGTCCATGTCTGACCAACGGGGACGAACCCCAGTGACGAACACACCCAACGGAACGCGCCTCCTGCAGTAGTCGGTGGACGCAGGTGACCCTATCGAGTGCTACGCCCGGGTTGAGACGGAGTCTGCACCGAACAAACGCCGCAGGCCGGCGACTTCTCCCTCGACTCGAGCGATCGGCACCGCCCCGGACGGCGGACGATCGACGCCTCGGCCGGCCGAGGGTCGGGAGGGCACCCGGCTCGGTTCGACACGGGGACCGAGGTATCCCTCATCGCGCCTGGAGAACCAGGTTTCCCGTGACTCCAATCAGGTACTCGGCGTGCGAGCGAAGCCGACATCGACTGGGGGAACACCATGCCACGTCTCGGCCGGCCACTCACCGTGGGACTCCTGGGCTCCTACGGCGGCCTCAATCTGGGAGACGAGGCCATCCTCACGTCGATGTTGCCCTGCTTGCGCCGCATGCATCCGTCGGCCGACCTCGTCGTCTTCTCCCGCCATCCGCGGCACACCCGCGCCAACCACAGGTCCACCACGGTCGTGGGCTGGGAAGGGGTCCCCAGGGAGGACACGTTGAACGTGCTCCAGCAATTGGACCTGCTCGTGGTCGGCGGAGGGGGTTTGATCTACAACGGTGAGGCCCGGCGCTACCTGCGTCTGGTGCAGGCAGCCCAGGAAGTCGGCGTCCCGACCTTCGGGTTCGCACTCGGAGCGGGCCCCCTCACCGATCCCGAGGACTGCAGTGCCGTCGTGGAGGTGATGGACCGCATGGACCAGATCACGGTCCGCGACGAACACTCGAAAGTGGTCCTCGAGGAGGTCGGGGTGAGGCGCAACATCGAGGTCACCGCCGACCCCGCACTACTGCTCGAGCCCGAGCCGTTCACCGAGGACATGCTGCTGTGCGAAGGCGTGCCCAGCGGCGTGCGCCTGATCGGCATGTCGGCGCGAGAGCCCGGTGCCGCCTCGGGCCAATTGGACCAGGAGGGCTACCACGAGCTCCTCGCGGTGGCGGCGGACTTCCTCATCAACCGGCTGGACGCCCACGTGCTGTTCGTCCCGATGGAACGCGACGACATCCGGCACTCCCACGGAGTCCTGTCGTACATGGCCAATCCAGACCGGGCACGCGTGCTCAACGGACCGTACCGGCCCACCGAGATCCTCGGACTGATGCACCACCTCGATCTCGTCCTGGGCATGCGCCTGCACGTCCTGATCTTCGCTGCGATGACCGGTGTGCCACTGCTTCCGCTGCCCTACGCCAAGAAGGTCTGCAGCTTCGGGCAAGCGGTCGGCGCCCCCGTGCTGACCGACGTGATGCGCGAGGAGGCCGGCCCCCTGCTCGCGGAGGTGGATCGTCTCTGGGATCACCGGCACGCCCATGCCGACAGCATCCGTCGCAGTGTCGACCACCTCCGGGAACGCGCCGGCGTCACCGGGCGGCTGTGCGGCGACCTGATCGACCGGATCTGGCAGCGCGAGGGCACTCCTGACGGAACCATCGGGGTGGCCAGCGCCTGAGACCCGCGCATTCGCCGATCTGCTGAGGAGGTGTCGAGGTGCCCCTGCTACTACCGCCACACGAGCACACCGAGGTGACGCTCCCCGCCCGCAAGGCGTTGCTGGCCGCTCACACGGATGTCCTCGTGGTCGGAGGCGGTCCCGCTGGACTGGGAGCGTCACTGGGCGCAACGGCCACCGGCGCCCGCGCCATCATGGCCGAGCGCTACGGCTTCCTGGGTGGCAACGCCACCGCGGCTCTCGTCATGCCGTTGATGTCGTTCCACAACGAGAAGAAGCAGGCGGTCAGCGACGACAGCTTCCGGCTGATGCCCACGGACCACGGTGCGGGAGACCCGATGGTCGCCGGCGTGCTGTGGCGGCTGCTGGACCGGCTCGTGAGCCGCGGCGGCGCCATCGCGCCATCCGGCCACACCGGCTACACCGTGCCGTTCGATCCCGAACTGTTCAAGCTCGCCGCACTGGACCTGATCGACGAGGGCGGGGTCCGCCTTCTGCTGCACTCGATCGCGTCGAGCGTCTGGGAGAACGGCGGCACGCACGGGGTCGTGTTCGAGACGAAGTCCGGACCGATCGTCATAACCGCGTCGGTCGTCATCGACTGCACCGGCGACGGGGACGTGGCCGCATCCGCAGGTGCGCCGTACGAGATCGGCCGTCCGGAGGACGGCCTCACCCAGCCGATGACGCTGATGTTCCGGATGGTGGAGTTCGACAAGCCGCGCTTCGAGGCCTACGCGCGAGAGCACCCTGACCAGTGGCGCGGCGTCCACGGGCTGTGGCAGCTGATCCGCGAGGCCACGGAGGCCGGTGAACTGCAACTCCAACGGGAGGACATCCTCTTCTTCGCCACCCCCCACCCCCACGAGGTGAGCGTCAACAGCACGCGGGTGACCGGAGCGCTCGGCATCAACGTCTGGGACCTCACCCGCGCCGAGGTCGTGACCCGCCGCCAGATGGACCAGATCTCCCGGTTCCTGTGCAGCCACGTGCCCGGCTTCGAGGAGGCCTACGTCGCGCAGAGCGGTGTTCAGGTCGGGGTGCGCGAAACGCGGCGGATCCTCGGCGACTACCAGATAACGGGTGAGGACGTGCTCACAGCGCGCAAGTTCCCGGACGCCATCGCCAGGGGCGCCTACCCCGTGGACATCCACAACCCCGAGGGAACCGGGACCAAGCTCATGCGCGTCCCGCAGGGCGAGGCCTACGACATCCCGCTTCGGGCCCTGCTGCCGCGCGGGTTGGACTGGCTCCTGGTGGCAGGCCGCTGCATCTCCGGAACGCACGTGGCGCACTCGTCGTACCGGATCATGCCGATCGCGATGGCCACCGGTCAGGCGGCGGGCGCCTGCGCCGGTCTCGCCGCGAAGTCGTCGCGCAAACCCCGCGACGTCCCGGCCGAGGAGGTGCAGCAGGCGTTGCGGTCCCAGGGTGCCAACCTGCGTGAGAACCTCGAGGTGTACTGACCACGTCGTGGCCCGGAGCGGGAGGGCCACCTCCGCTCCGGGTCACGAACCCGTGGTCAGCGGACCATGCTGCGCACCTGACGCGCGGCGACGGACAACGTTGCGAGGTCCAGCCGGTTGGCCCGGTTGATCTCGTCCAGCGCGGCCCGCGCGCGGCTCAGACGCGAGGCGTTGATCTCCTCCCACTTGGCGATCCTCTCCTGCGCGCTGTCGCCCTGGTCGCTCGTGCTCAGCACGTCCAGGGTGATCGCCCGCAGCGACGAGTAGAAGTCATCGCGCAGAGCCAGGCGGGCCAGAGCGTGCCAGCGATTGCCGCGTTCCAAGCCGCTCACCGACACGAGCATCCGGTCGATGTCCAGGTGCTCGGACAGCGCGTAGTACAGCTCGGCCGTCTCGTGGTGGGTGCGCTCCGGGCCCATACTGCCGCCCGCCTCGCGCTCGGCCAGCTCCGCGACCTCGGTGATGTCGAGCAGGGCGTAGGTGAACAGCAACGACGCGACCCGCTGCGCGAGCTCGACCGGGACACCGGAGGCGATCAGACGTTCGGCGTGTGCGGTGACCGATTCCTTCTCCCTGCCCTCCAACATGCCGAGCACCTGCGGGGCGAGCTCGCTGACCACGCCCGCGAACCGGCTGATCGCGGACCCGACGGCGAGCGGCTGCGGCCTGTTGGACAGCAACCAGCGCGAAGCGCGATCGAGCAACCGGCGCGTCTCGAGCACCATGTCGTCGGCGACCGCGGCCGGTACCAGGTTGTCCAGCGCCCTGATGTCGCGCCAGACCGAGGGCAGGTCGTAGACCGCGGTCACCACGGCGTAGGCCCGCACGGCGTCGGTGGTCGACGCACTCATCTCCTCGGCCAACCGGAACGGATAGGAGATACCGCCGCCGTCGACGACCTCGTTGACCATCACCGTGGCGGTGATCTGCTTGCGCAGCGGGTGGTTCGGAACCACCTCGGCGAAGCGCTCGCGCAGCTCGCTCGGGAAGTACTCGGGGAGCTTGCGCGCGAAAGCCTCGACGTCCGGCAGGCCGCTTGCCAGAACCTCCTCCTTCAACGCCAGCTTGACGTGCGCGAGCAGTGTCGCGAGCTCAGGAGAAGTGAGACCCTCGTTCGCCTTCTCCAGCGCCTTGAACTCCCCGGCGCTGGGCAGCGCCTCCAGCTGACGATCCAGTCCCGCACGCGATTCGAGGTCGGCGACCAGGCGCGCATGCACCGACAGCATCGCCACGGCGTGCGCCCGGCTCACGCCGAGCACGGCGTTCTGCGAGTAGTTGTCGGCCAGGACGAGCTCGCCGACCTCGTCGGTCATCTGACCGAGCACCTCGTCGCGCTGCTGCTGGTCCAGCTTGCCCTCGCGAACCAACTGGTCGAGCAGAACCTTGATGTTGACCTCGTGGTCGGAGCAGTCCACACCTGCCGAGTTGTCCAGCGCATCGGTGTTGACCTTGCCGCCCTTGCGGGCGAACTCGATCCGGCCGCGCTGGGTGAGCCCGAGGTTGCCACCCTCGCCGACGACCTTCACCCGCAGGTCGGCACCGTCGACGCGGACCGCGTCGTTGGCCTTGTCGCCGACCTCGGCATGCGTCTCGGTCGACGCCTTGATGTACGTGCCGATGCCGCCGTTCCACAGCAGGTCGACCGGCGACTGCAGGATCGCCTTGATCAGCTCCTGCGGCGAGAGCTTCTCGACATCTCCGGCGATGCCGAGCGCCGAGCGCATCTGATCGGTGATCTGGATGGACTTCGCCGTGCGCGGCCAGATGCCGCCGCCCTGGCTGATCAGCGAGCGGTCGTAGTCGTCCCAGGACGAGCGCGACAGCTGGAACAGTCGCTGACGTTCCGCGAACGACGGCGCCGCCTGCGGATCCGGGTCGACGAACACGTGACGGTGGTCGAACGCCGCCACGAGGCGGATGTGCTCGGAGAGCAACATGCCGTTGCCGAACACGTCACCGGACATGTCGCCGACACCGACGACCGTGAACTCCTGCGACTGGGTGTCCACACCCAACTCGCGGAAGTGGCGCTTCACGCTCTCCCAGGCGCCCTTGGCGGTGATGCCCATGGCCTTGTGGTCGTAACCCACCGAGCCACCGGAGGCGAATGCGTCGCCGAGCCAGAAGCCGTAGCTCATCGCGACGTCGTTGGCGATGTCGGAGAACGACGCCGTGCCCTTGTCCGCCGCGACGACCAGGTAGGTGTCGTCGCCGTCGTAACGGACCACCTGCGGCGCCGGGACGACCTTGCCGTCCTCGAGGTTGTCGGTGAGGTCCAGCAGGCCGGAGATGAACATCCGGTAGCAGGCGATGCCCTCGGTGAGGGTCGCCTCGCGGTCCAGACCGAGGTCGCCGGTGGGGGTGGGCGGGTGCTTGACGACGAAGCCGCCCTTCGCGCCGACCGGCACGATCACGGCGTTCTTCACCGCCTGGGCCTTCACCAGGCCGAGAACCTCGGTGCGGAAGTCCTCCTTGCGGTCGGACCAGCGCAGTCCGCCTCGCGCCACAGAACCGAAGCGCAGGTGCACGCCCTCGACCCGAGGCGAGTACACGAAGATCTCGAACCGCGGCCGGGGCTGCGGCAGGTCCGGGATGGCCTGCGGGTTCAGCTTCACCGCCAGGTACGAGCGGCCGTTGCCCTCGGCGTCGCGGAAGAAGTAGTTCGTCCGCAGGGTGGCCTGGATCAGCGTCAGCAGGCTGCGCAGGATGCGGTCGGCGTCCAGGCTCGTGACGTCGTCGATGAGCTTGCTGGTCTCGCCCGCGAGGGACTCGGCCTGGCCGGCGCGGGCGGCGCCGGTGAGGGCCGGGTCGAACCGCGTCTCGAACAGCCGCACGAGCGCGGTCGCGACCTCGGTGTGGCCGAGCACCGCGTCCTCGATGTAGTCCTGGCTGTACGGGGTGCCGGCCTGGCGCAGGTACTTGGCGTAGGCACGCAGCATCGCGGCCTGCTGCCAGGTGAGACCGGCCTGCAGGATCAGCGTGTTGAACCGGTCCACCTCCGCGTCACCGCGCCAGGCTGCGGCGAACGCGTCCTGGAACCGGACACGCACCGAATCGAGGTCATCGGCGCCCAACCCGCCGAGCGCTTGCTGCTCGATGCGCAGGCCGAAGTCGTAGATCCAGCACTTGCAGCCGTCCTCGCGGATCAGCTCGTACGGCCGCTCGTCGACGACGACCACGCCCATGCGCTGCAACATCGGCAGCACCTCGGACAGCGTGGCCCGCTCACCGGCCAGGAAGAGCTTGAAGCGCCGCTCGCCCGGCTCGGCGTCGGAGGGGACGTAGAACACCATGTCGAGGTCGCCCTCGGACAACGCCTCGATGCGCCGGAAGTCGGCGAGCCCCTCGGCCGCGGAGAAGTCCTCCTTGTAGGCCTCGGGGAACGCCATGGCGAACCGCTGCCCTTGCTCGGTGGCCGACTCGGCGCCGAGGCCGCCGTTCTCGCTGCCGTCGCGGTGCTCGGCCAGCACGGCGTCGACCATCAGGTCGTCCCAGCTGCGCACAGCCGCCGCGAGGCGCTGCTGGATGAGCGCGGTGTCCGGGTCGGCCACGCGGGAGGGGTCGGTGTGCACCGTGAAGTGCACGCGCGCCAGCGCTGACTCGCCGATCCTGGCGCTGTACTCCAGGTGCACGCCGCCGAGTTCGTCGAGCAGCACTTCCTGCATGGCCAGCCGCGACCTCGTCGTGTAACGGTCACGCGGCAGGTAGACCAGGCAGGAGAAGAAGCGACCGTAGGGGTCGCGGCGCAGGAACAGCCGTAGCCTGCGGCGCTCGGCGAGCGCGATCACACCGGTTGTGGTCGCGTAGAGCCAATCCGCGTCCACCGAGAACAATTCGGTGCGCGGATAGTTCTGGATCACCTCGAGCATCCGCTGCCCCGAGTACGAGTGCAGCGGGAAGCCCGCGCGGTGGATCACGTCGCGCACGCGACGCTCGATCACCGGGATGTCGAGCACGTCCTCGTGCAGCGCCGTCGTGCTGAACACACCCAGGAACCGGTGCTCGCCGGAGACGTTGCCCTCGGCGTCGAAGGTCTTCACGCCGACGTAGTACGGGTAGACCGACCGGTGCACGCTGGACTGGGCGCTGGCCTGGGTCAGCACCAGCAGTTCGGGCGAGAGCGCTTGGGCACCGGCATCGGGGCCCGCGGTCAGGCTGCGGGCGGCGAGGCTGTCCTGGCGCAGCACGCCGAGGCCGGACGCGAGCACCGCACGCAGGGCGGGTTCGCCGTCGGTGGCCGGGTCGTCGCGGACGAGCTCGTACTGCCGGTAGCCGAGGAAGGTGAAGTGGTCGTTGGCGAGCCAGCGCAGCAGCTTCGCCCCGTCCGAGGTCTCCTCGGCCGACAAGGCGTGCGCGTTGGTCTCGAGCTGCTCGGCGAGGTCGAGGGCGGTGCCCGCCATCTTGTCCGTGTCCTCGACGACCTCCCGGACGTCGTTGAGGACGGTGTGGAGCTTCGTCTCCAGCTCACGCGCACGATCGGGGTCGGTGAGGAGGTCGACCTCGATGTTCATCCACGACTCGGCCAGGGTGCCCTGCGGCGGCGAGGCGGGATCCGCGATCGGCAGGACCTCGAGCAGCTTGCCGGTGACGGGGTCGCGGCGCACCACGACGATGGGGTGCACGACGCGATGGACCTGCACGCCGCCACGGGTCAGCTCGGAGGCGACCGAGTCGACCAGGTACGGCATGTCGTCGGTGACCACCTGAACGACGGTGACCGGGCAGGTCCAGCCGTCGTGCGTGCGCGTCGGGTTGACGATGCGCACGACCGGCCGACCCGGCACCCTGCTCTCGGCGAGCTGGTAGTTCGAGCGCACCGCACCGAGGAGGTCCACCGGGTCGTCGTCGTTGACTTCCTCCGGCGGGACGTGCCGGTAGTACAAGCGGATGAGGTCGGCGAGTTCCGGCGCGTTCGCTGCGGCCCGCTCGACCAACTCGTCGCGGACCTGCTCAGGACTGGCCGCTGTGCCCCCGCCCACATCGGTGGGGCGGGCGGCGAACTCGGGTCGGGACGGGGCTCCGGTCGAGGTCATCTTCAGGCGACTCCACGCTATCCGGTACCTCTGTGTACCGGGTCCGTGCTCCACCTTAGATGGGCCGCAAAACATGGCGGCGATGGGCTGGACACTGAATCGAGCCACGCGCGAAAGACGCCCGCGAGCCCGTAAAAGCCCTGCTCACAGGGTTATTTGCGGACCCCGGCCGTTGTTACCGCCGGGGAACCTCATTAGAACCTCAAATCAATCGGGTGAATGCGTCCTCACGATTCGGGAAGTGTCCACGTGCGGAAACGCGACGGGTCGCCGGCGTCACCGGGCAGGCGCCGGATCGGTGCGGTGGTCTCGTTGTCGGGCTCGGCCGGAGCCACCGGGATCATCAGCCCGGTGCGCTCGGCGTCGGTCTCCGCGGAGACCTGTTCGGCCGGTGCGGCGTCAGCGGCCGGGACGTTCTCCACGGTGGACATCCAGTCGGCCATCACCGTTCCCGCCTCGTCACCGGAGCCGGCGAACTCGGCGTCCGAGCGGCGGCCGGTCTCGTAGGCGACGAGCGCCTCGGCGAGCAGCTCGGCCATGGTGAGTTCACTCGGCGAGCGCCGCGATCCAGGCCGACCGCTCGGCTCGGCAGGAGTCTCGGGCTGCGCTGCGCCGACGAAGTCGGTGGGCTCGGCCTTCGCGACCGGGTCCGTGACAGCGGGTTCGTCCTGCGGGTCCGCTTCGACGTCGGCGGCCGTGAGGAAGGTCGACGGCACCAGGTCGTACCCGCCGTGCGACGGGGGCTTCGGCACCTCGTCGGGTACGGGCACCGAGGGGGCCTCGTGCGGGTCCGGAACCGCGGGGATCTCGTCGGGCTCCGGCACGGGCAGCGGCTTCTCGTCCGG
>DASYMV010000111.1:0-4268 GCA_036008865.1 Pseudonocardiaceae bacterium
GTGAACACCTTGTGAACTCCCCTGTCGCGCCATGACTTCTGGCCGAAGAGGGAGTGCCATGAGGGGTAACGAATCCGCGTGACCTGGCACGGTGTCGTGTTCTCGAGGTGTGGTCACGGTCAAAAACGGATACCCCGTCGAGGAACTTTCCGGAGGTGAGCCCGTGACGGTCCTTGATCCGAACCCGGCTACCGACTCATCCTTTCCCCGGTCACGTGATCGCGGTCTCCGAGTCGAACCCATGGTCAGCCTTGAGTGGTCCGATGCCGTCGAGGTGGTGGCCGGCGTCGACCTCGCAACCACACCCGCCGAGACCCGGCGCGCGTGGATACACCGAGCCGACGAGGCTCAGGTCCTCGCTCTGTACCGCGCCGTGCGCACCGTCGACGCGGACCCGCCCTCTCCGTGGTGGCTGCGAGCGCTGGACCGGGGCAAGCTGCCGTCCCGCGCCGCGGGCTTCGCGGTCGAGGACGACGTGTCAGCGCTGCTCCGGACGCGGCCCGGCTGGGTCTTCGTGCCGTGGGGATCGGACGGCGAGGTGGGGTCCTGGGAGTACGTCCCTTCGGAGAGCGGCGTGTACGGCCCTGCCGAGCCGACGACGGTCCAGTTCACCGACTCGCATCCCGGCTGGGTGGATCTCCTGCCGGCGCATCGCGGACCCGGCGTGCAGCAACCGATCGATTTCACCGTCGCCGACCTGCGCGAGCAGATCGACGACATCGAGAACATCGCCTGAACCGTTCCACGAGGCCCCGCCCGCGTTCCGGCAATCGGAAAGCGGGCGGGGCTTTGTAGGCTGTTCGCCCGTGACTCCCAGCCAGAACCGTCCTCCGCACCACCGCACGATCGTCAGCTACGTCCAGCGCGGCGAGCGGATGACCGTGGGTCAGCAACGGGCGTGGGACACGCACTGGGACCGGCTCGGCAACGAGGTCAAGTCACTGCCCGAAGGACACTTGGACTTCGACGCCTGGTTCGGCCGCAAGGCACCGGTGCTGCTCGAGATCGGTTCCGGCATGGGGGAGACGACCGCGCAACTCGCCGCCGCGGCTCCCGAGGTCAACTACGTCGCCGTCGAGGTCTACAAGCCGGGTCTGGCCCAGCTCATGCTCCGCGCGGAGAACCTGGGCGTGGAGAACCTGCGGATGCTGCGCGGCGACGCCGTCGACCTGCTCACCGACCACGTCGAGCCCGGATCGCTCGCCGGAGCCCGGATCTTCTTCCCGGACCCGTGGCCGAAGAAGAAGCACCACAAGCGACGCCTGGTCCAGCCGGAGTTCATCGCCCTGCTCTCCTCGCGCCTGATGCCTGGCGCCGTGCTGCACATGGCCACCGACTGGGAGAACTACGCCGAGCAGATGATGGAGGTCTGCTCGGCCGAGCCCGCGCTGCGCAACATCCACGCCGACGAGCCCGGCGGATGGGCACCACGCCCCGACTGGCGACCCGTCACCAAGTTCGAGCAGCGGGCCGTCGAGGAGGAGCGTGTGAGTCACGACCTGATGTTCGAGCGGATCAAGCCCACCTGACGTGTGCTCAAGGGTGACCTCATGAGGTCGAGACGATCACTCTCCGTCTAGGCATCACTCGTTCGGGTGGCAGCTATTGATCACCCGTTGTGCCCCGAGTGGCAGTGACGAGTGAGGACGCCGCGGATCTACGGTTGCAGACCGTGACCGCAGTGCTTCCCGAGGCCCTCGACCTCGATGCCGCGGAGGAGTTCCTCCGCATGTTCCACGTGGCGCACCCCGAGGCAGGCGCGGTCGGCGCGCGACTCGCCGAGGTGCGCGCACAAGTCGCCGACACCGGCACCTACCGCCACACCACCGAGGAGCTGGCCTACGGCGCGCGCATCGCGCTGCGCGACAGCGGGTGGTGCACCAGCGGTGTCCCCTGGCGCCGCCTGAAGGTCCGCGACCTGCGCGGTTACCGCAATGCCGCCGCCGTGGCAGGTGAATGCGTCGAACACCTGCGCTTGGCCACGAACGGTGGCGAGATCCGCCCGCTGGTGACGGTCTTCGCCCCGGACACCCCGTCCTCGCCCGGTCCGTGCATCTGGAACGAGCAGCTCGTGCGATACGCCGGATACACCGACGGCGTCGGAGACCGCCGCTACGCGCAGTTCACCGACACGATGCAGGGGATGGGCTGGCGGCCGCCGGTCCGCCGCACGCGGTTCGACCACCTTCCCCTGGTCGTCGAGACCGCGCACGAGGGTCCACGGCTGTTCACCATCCCTCAGGACGTGGTGCGCGAGGTCGGGTTGGAGCATCCCGACCTGCCGTGGTTCGGCGAGCTCGACCTGCGCTGGCACGCCGTGCCGGTGATCACGAACATGCGATTGAGCATCGGCGGCGTCAACTATCCCGCCGCGCCGTTCAACTCCTGGTTCGTCGGTGCCGAGATCGGCACCCGCAGCCTGGCCGACGAAAGCGCGTTCGCGGTGGCGCGAGAGGTCGCCGAGGCCATGGGCCTCGACACGTCCTCCGAGCGCTCGTTGTGGCGGGACATGGCGACCGTGCAGCTCAACCGCGCGGTGCTGCACTCCTTCGACGCGGCCCGCGTGACGATCACCGATCACCACGCGGAGGCGCTGCACCGGCTTGCGTGGCTGCGCTCCCGGCAGCGGCCGTCGAGCAACCGGCCGGCGTTCCGGCTGGACCCGGCTGCCGCGCGGCGCGCGCGAACGGGCGGACCGGCGCGGTTCGCGGTCGCCGACACCGAGACCACCGCCTCGCAACCGATGAGCCGGCTGGCCGAACTCCTGAAGCACCACCAGGACCGTGTGGCGGCTGCGCGCTGACGGCCGCGGATCTGCACCGTGCGTTGCGCGGTGAAATTCTGTTGAAGCGGTTTCGCGTGGCCAACGTGCAACCGGCCGGAGCGATTGATCCGCACGAGGGCGGAAAGCCGCACTGATACGTTTGAAGCGAATAGCGGTGTTCAACACCGGCAACTGGCGCAACTTCGTCACCACCAGCACCATTCAACGGGTCAGCAGACCAGAAAACCCAGGTCAGACCCGGCCTTGCTTCAGCGCTGTGAGTCAACGACGACACCGGAGACCGCCATCAGCGCCAGGACGAGAAGACCGAGAACCGCTCCGGACCAGGTCGCAACAATCGTGAACATGTCGTTCCTCCATTCTGTGCCTTGCTGAAACCAGAATCGCTCTCGGAAGCGTCATCAGACATCCGCCGGGAGGGTATTTCGCAGCGCGCACGAGTCAGACTCCCGGCTGACGGAGCACCCACCCCTGGTCGGACGCGCGATCCACCTGCAGGCCATACGGTGATCAGCTGTGGAGAGCACTCACCTCGGCTGGCGCGCGCTCGCGAAACGCCAATGGCCCCTGGCCTGCGCCCTGCTCTTGTTCCTCGTCACCGAAGCCGCCGGCGGAGCTGACTCGTCGGCCGGTCTGCGGCAGGCGTGGCAGTTCCCCGGCGCAGTCGTCGCCTGCACTCTCGCCGTGCTGTCTCCTCGTCGCCCCTTGGACGCCGCGCTGGCCGCAGCCTGCTCGGTGGTCGCGAGTTCCGTCGTGCTGCGCGTGGTCCAGGTGGGTGCGGCGCTTCCGGTGTTCAGCGGAGTGACCGGCTCGGAGATGGCGGCGCTCATGGCGATCGTCGCGATCGCGGTGCGGCAGTCGCGCCCGTGGCACGGCGTGATCGCGACCCTCGTGGCGATCGCTTCGGTGGCGGTGTCCGAGTGGCTGCGGCCGAACTACTACGTGCAGAACTACCCGGCTTTCGACAAGTCAGGCATCGACGTGCCGGCCTACTTGGTCGGAGGTGGGTTGTTGCTTGCGCTCTCGGTCGGGACCGGACTGTACTTCCGCGTTCGCGACCGGGAGCGCACCCGCGCGGTCGAGGCCGAGGTGACCGCCGCGCAGCACGCCGAGCGGATGGCGCTGGCCCGTGAGCTGCACGACGTGGTCGCGCACTACGTGACCGGGATCGTGGTGCACGCCCAAGCGGCGCAGGCTGTGATCGCGATGAACCCGGACGCCGCGCGTGAGGTGCTGCCGGTGATCGCGAACAGCGGCAACGAGGCGTTGACGGCGATGCGCAGGCTCGTCGGCACGCTCCGCGGCTCGGAACCGGCCGGGGCGAGCTTCGCGAGCACGTCCGCGACGAGCGATCTCGCCGACGACGTGCGCGTCGTCGCGGAGCAGTCGGGACAGCCGGTGCGCCTCGATCTCGACCTGTCCGAACCGGTGCCCCCCGAGCTCGGACGGTCAGTGCTCCGGCTGGTCCAGGAATCGCTCACCA
>DASYMV010000112.1:0-1935 GCA_036008865.1 Pseudonocardiaceae bacterium
TGACCGGGTGCAGGAATCCGAAGAACACCACGATCGGAGAGTCGGCCGCCACTCCGAGTCGGCGGCGTACCTCCAGACGCACCCGCTCCCGGTCGACGCCGGGCGTCGGCTCGATGTTCGGACCGATCGGGATCTCGCTGACAGTGGACCGCCGCCCCGGCCAGCGTCCGGTGAGCAGAGCCGCGTGCTCACGGTTGGTCACGATCAGCCGGGCGGCACGGGGGACGAGCACGAGCGTCTCCCGATCTGCCAGTCCTGCCCGCTCCAGCATCGACCACCCGGCGGTGCGCAATTCGCGCAGCGTCCTCGGGGCGTACTTGTCGTACTCGTGCAGCGTGACGAGCACCGGTAACTCCCGCGGCAGGAGCACGGGCAGCAACCCGACAGCCCGGGAGAAGCCGAACGCCGAGGGCGCGAACTGGATGTGCACCACGTCGAAGCGTTCCCTGGTGATCGCCCTCGCCGCGGTGGACACGCCCGACGGCCGCCAGTTCTGCGTCACGCCGACCACGTGTTCGCCCTCCGTTGCGTACCGGTGCGCGGTCACCGTCCACGGCTCGGCGCCGCGTTCGCGCAAGTGCGCGGTCAGCCGCCGCGTGTAGTCCGCCACGCCGTCACGGGCTGGATCGAAGTGTCCGCACACCACTCCCACCCGAAGCCCTGACATGCGACCGCGTCCCCTCAGGACGTAGAACCGGAACAACCGCAGGTGAAGCAGTTTGCGTCCGCTCTTCGCGTGACCACAAGGGTCCTTGGACCGCAGTGTTCGCGCGCTGTGCGCCATCGCCGGCGATCAACGATGCCGGTCTTCGACGGCACGCACGCGGTGTCCTTCGTGGATGTCCGGCAGCCCTCGGGGAAAGCCCTCTGGGTTGCCGCGCGAAAGGTGTGAGCCTCTACCTGGCCGACGGTGAGGCGGCGGTCGGCACAGTGCTCCAGATCCACCTGCACCTCTTGCCCCGCATGAAACCGTTGTTGCGCAACGCCTCACTTTCATCTCATGCGGGCTGCTTCGCCGGCCAGGTCGGCAAGACGATGCGCTTCCACGTCGCATTCGTGACACCTGCGAACGACGCGTACCACGCGGCGACCGCCGTCAGGAGCCCGAGCCAGCCACCGAGCCTCGTGAAGAAGTCGGACTGCATCAGGGCGCCCAACGTCAGCGACAGGAAGGTGAGGCTGAGTGCCACGAGCACCAACAGGACAGCGCCGCTCACACGGATCGCGGCGACGGTCATGTAGACGGTGAAGATGGTCCAGGCCAGGAGGAACAACCCGGTGGCGACGTGGGCGCCCGCCGGAGGCAGCCCTGGAACGACGAACTTGGCGTAGCCCGCGAAGGACAGCCAGAACGCGCCGTAGGAGGAGAACGCCAGGGCGCCGAAGGTGTTGCCGGTGCGGAACTCCCACATACCGGCGAGCAGCTGGGTTGTGCCGCCGTAGAACAGGGCCAACGGCAACACCACGGCCTCGAGCTTCGGATCACCGACGATCTTCGCGTTGAAGCAGCTCAGAACGAAGGTCGTCAACGCGAACGCCGCCAACCCGAGCGGCGCGGGGTCCGCGACCGTCGGTGCGGACGCGGAGGTTGATCGGGATACGTCCCGCCGTCGAGCGGCGGTGTCGGATGCGGACACGGCCGGGCTCCTTCCGAAGAGCCGGTGTGCTCGCGCAGTTGCGCCGCTACGGCGCGACGACGACACGTATCGACCTGAACCGCGTCGATGCACACCGGGTTGCGCAGACGCTGCCAGCATGACACCCCGAAGGGAGCCAGTCGACGGGCATCAGCTTGTGAGTGCCGGGGAAGCCGCACTCATCGCGGGTCGAAGGGGTCGAGTCCGTGCTCCGGGAACACCGCGCGCCTGGCCGATGCGATCGCGCGGTCAACGGGATCGTCCGGGTCGCCCTCGCCCGCGTCCCAGGCTTGATGTG
>DASYMV010000113.1:0-19470 GCA_036008865.1 Pseudonocardiaceae bacterium
CGGTACCAGAGCAACTGGACGTTGGTGTTGTCCGGAGCGGCGTAGAGCTTGCCGTCGTAGCGGGCGGTGTCCAGCGGGGTCTTGAGGGTGCCCTGCTCGACCTTCGCCTTGTTGTCGCCGGTGAACTCCTTGATCCACCCCGCCTTGGCGAGCTCCGCGGTCCACGTGACGTCGAGGCCGAGGACGTCCATCTCGGTGTCCTGGGCCGCGAGTCTGCGCACCATCTGCTCGCGCTGACCGTCGGCTTCACGGGGAAGCTTGTGGTAGACGATGTCGTAGCGCCCGCCGGCCTTCGCGTTGCACTGGTCGACGATCTTCTGGAAGCTTTCCTGCGGATACTTGTAGACGTTGATCGTCGTGCCGCTGTCGCTCGCCGCGCACGCTGTCACGGCCGGAGCCGCCACGAGCGCGGCGCCGAGTGCGACGGCGAACCGATGACGTGGTCTTCGACTTGGCCCGCACCGCACGTGCTGCTGGCTGGCGCCCCTCATCGGCCTGCCTCCTTCCGATGACCGACGCGGAGCCAGACCAGTACGCCCGGCACCTCGTCGTGCCCACCGGTCCGCATGTGCCCGGCGCACCCTGCGAAGACCGGTGAACCGAACCTAAGCGGGTCGATCAGGTGCCGCAACCAGCGGAGGCAACGATTCAGAACCAAACCTCGCCGCGCGCAACGCGAGGGGGCGCCTCACTCCTTGGCGTCGCCGGGGCGCATCGCGAGCTTCGCCAGGAGGTCACGACCCCGCTCCGCCGAGCGCGGCTGGCACAGCACGTCATACCTTCCCGCGACCAGCTGGCTCGCGGACTGGAAGTCGCGCTTGCCGCGAGTCGAGCCGTAGCCGACGGCGGCGAACACCAGACCGAAGATCACACCGGTGACGAGGCCGACCACGATGGGGCCGAAGGTACCGCCGGACGTGCTGTTGAACAGGCTCAGCAACACCCCGACGAACAGGCCGAACCAGGCGCCGGACGCGGCGCCCGTGCCCAGCACGCGCCCCCAGGTCAGGCGGCCGGTGACGCGCTCGACCAGCATGAGGTCGACGCCGACGATCGTCACGTCCTCGACCGGGAACTCGTTGTCGGCGAGGAAGTCGACAGCGCGCTGCGCCTCCTCGTAGGTGCTGTAGGAAGCGATCGGCCAGCCGGTGGGCGGCGTGGGCAATCGGGGCGGCCCCCCAGGTCGGTTCTGGCCGGAGAACGAACTCGTCACGGTGACCACCTCTTCGCGGTGCTGATCACCACATACTGCCAACTCGGTGTAATCGACGCTAAACGGGTTCGGTTCCAGGGGGAAGACGTGCCCGAACAGGGGATGACGCCGGCGGGGTGGCAGGGTCCGCACCGGCCCGCTGACCAGCGGCTTCGCACGACCCGGACGTCTACTGACGACTCCGTTCGTCCCGGTGCGGTGACCGCACCCGGCATCCGACGGGTGACGCACGGCGAGGGGCCCGCGCCGCAGCACGGGCCCCTCGGACGAAGCGTGATCAACCGCGCGACTGGTACTCGCGCAGCAGACCGCGGCTGATGATCGTCTTCTGGATCTCGCTCGTGCCCTCGCCGATCAGCAGGAACGGTGCCTCGCGCATGAGGCGCTCGATCTCGTACTCCTTCGAGTAGCCGTAGCCGCCGTGGATGCGGAACGCCTCCTGGGTCACCTCGGCGCAGTACTCGGACGCGATCAGCTTGGCCATGCCGGCCTCGACGTCATTGCGAGCGCCGGAGTCCTTGAGACGCGCGGCGTTGACCATCATCAGATGCGCCGCCTCCACCTTGGTGGCCATCTCAGCGATCTTGAACGCGATCGCCTGGTGCTCGATGATCGGCTTGCCGAACGTCTTGCGCTGCTGGGCGTACTCGATGGCCAGTTCGAACGACCGGATGGCAATACCGCAGGCACGTGCGGCCACGTTGACGCGACCGACCTCGACACCGTCCATCATGTGCCGGAAGCCCTTGCCGGTCTCGCCGCCGAGCACCTGATCTGCGGCGATCCTGAAGTCGTCGAACACCATCTCGGTGGTGTCGACGCCCTTGTAGCCCATCTTGTCGATCTTGCCGGGGATGGTCAGACCGGGGGCGACCTCGCCGTACCCCTCGGGCTTGTCCACCAGGAACGTGGTGAGGTTCTGGTGCGGCTTCTCGGCGCCCTCGTCGGTGCGCACCAGCACGGCGGTGAGGTTCGATGTGCCACCGTTGGTCAGCCACATCTTCTGGCCGTTGATGACGAAGTCGTCACCCTCCCGCTTCGCGCGGGTGCGGATCGCCGCGACGTCGGAGCCCAGTTCCGGCTCGGACATCGAGAACGACCCCCGGACCTCACCGGTGGCCATCCGCGGCAGGTAGCGCTGCTTCTGCTCGTCGGTGCCGTGCTGCTTGAGCATGTGCGCCACGATGAAGTGGGTGTTGATCACACCGGAGACGCTCATCCAGCCGCGCGCGATCTGCTCGACCACGAGCGCGTAGGTCAGCAGCGACTCGCCGAGACCGCCGAACTCCTCGGGGATGGTGAGGCCGAAGAGCCCCATCTCCTTCATGCCCTCGACGATGTCGGCGGGGTAGGTGTCGCCGTGCTCCAGGGCCTGGGCGTGCGGGATGATCTCCTTGTCCACGAAAGTGCGGACCGTCGCGAGGATCTCTTCCTGAATCTCGGTGAGATCTGCGGTTTGAGCCAAGCGCGCCATCGCACTTCCCTTCGTCGCTCGGGTTACCGGCGAGTATGGCGCGGTTAACGCCCGTTCGCGGTGTGAAGGTGCTCACCGCCACGTGCTGTACCGAAACAGCATCTGCGCTCCGCGTCCGACGGCAGCGAGGCGACAGGGGATTCTGACGGCACAACCCGGCCACCTCGCCGGCTCGGATCGTGGCCGGGAAGAAGCAGATCCACGGGATCGGCGAGCGCGGCGCGGCTCTCGCGACTGCCGGAGTGATCATCGGCAGCATCGTCACAACGCTTTACGTCGTGCATCCGTCGCGTTCGTCAGACTCATGGAGAACTTCCCCACCATTCCCAGGGTCCACCATTCGCTGACCACTGCCCGATCAGCTGGCGAGAAGTTCCAGCGCCACCCCGCAGTGGCGGCACACGTCGGCGAAGACGTGCACGTCAGCGGCACAGCCGGGGCAGGCTCGAATGCTGCGCTCGAGAAGGTCGTCGTGGTGGCGGCGGAAGAGCCGGGCTATTCGGCCCTCCGCGTTGTTGGAACGTGACATGTGATCAGCATGCACACACGCCACCCCGAGATCGCCAGTCCAATGTGGATCGATGTGCGGCGATTCACCCTGTTCGGGTGCATTGTGTTACTGCTCGGTGATTGCGGGTAATACTGCGATGAGTTGCGCCACAAATGCGCAACACCTCGTTCCGGGCCCACGACGTGTTCGCGTCGTGGGCCCGGAAACGGTGGAGGATCAGTCCTCCGGCGGGGTCCAACGGTCCGTGCGCTGCATGCCCGCGGCGCGGCCCTTGCCGGAGACGACCAGAGCCATCTTGCGGGAGGCCTCGTCGATCATCTCGTCACCGAGCATCACCGCTCCGCGCTTGCCACCGGCCTCGGAGGTGAAGTACTCGTACGCGTCGAGGATGTTCTCGGCGTGGTCGTAGTCCTCCTGCTTGGGGCTGTAGACCTCGTTGGCGGCTTCGATCTGACCGGGGTGCAGCACCCACTTGCCGTCGAAGCCGAGGGCGGCCGAGCGGCCCGCGACCCGCTTGAAGCCGTCCACGTCGCGGATCTGCAGGTAGGGCCCGTCGATGGCCTGCACGTCGTTGGCGCGCGCCGCCATCAGGATCCGCATGAGGATGTAGTGGTAGGCATCGCCCACGTCGTAGCCCGGCGGCTGCTCACCGACGACCAGTGACTTCATGTTGATGCTGGCCATGAAGTCGGCCGGCCCGAAGATGATCGTCTCGACGCGGGGGGACGCGGTCGCGATCGCGTCGACGTTCACCAGGCCCTTGGCGTTCTCGATCTGCGCCTCGATGCCGATCTTGCCGACCTCGTAGCCCATGGTCTTCTCGATCTGGGTCAGCAACAGGTCGAGCGCGTGCACCTGCTCCGCGGTCTGCACCTTCGGCAGCATGATGCAGTCGAGGTTCGCACCCGCACCTTCGACGACCTCGGTGACGTCGCGATAGGTCCACTCGGTGGTCCAGTCGTTGACCCGGACGACGCGGGCCTTGCCCTCCCAGCCGCCCTCGTTGAGCGAGGCCACGATGGTCTTGCGGGCGTCGGGCTTGGCGAGCGGGGCGCAGGCGTCCTCCAGGTCGAGGAAGACCTGGTCCGCGGGCAGCGTGCGCGCCTTGTCGATCATCTTCTGGCTCGAACCGGGGACAGCCAGGCACGAGCGACGGGGGCGCTGCTGGTCGACCACTGGGTACCTCCTCGTACCAGCCGGTAACTGTGTTGCGGGAAGCCTGGCACGCACCGGGGGCAGCCGCTATTCGCTGAGTCCCGGCTCACAGGCACGTGGCACGCTGAACCGGTGGAGAACGCTCACGTGCTCGACGCCGCCCTCCGCAAGGCGGCTGCGATCTGGATCACGGTGCCCGGTCATCGCGCGCGTCTGGTGTGGGCGCTGTGGCGCGACGGCTCGGTCTGGGTCGCGGTCGGTGGCGACGAGCAGGAGGTGCCCGGCCTCGCGGACGATGTCGCGTGCACCGTGACGGTGCGGTCGCCGAGCACGCACTCGCACCTGCTGGACGTCGCGGCCACGGCTCGACTCGTCGAACCGGATGCGGAGATCACCACGGCGCTCGGCGCGGCACGGCTGAACGCGAAGCCGAGCTGGAACACCGTCTACCGGCTGGAGCTCGTTTGATCACCGTTCCCCACGGCTTCGGTGACGTGCTGGTCGGTTTCGAAGGGGAGGCCGCGCAGCGCTGGCGCGCCGACTTGCCCGCCCTGGCCACCAGGTACTGCGCCCGGTGGAACCTGACGCCCGACGGCGAGGTCTTGCACGGCTTCGTGGCCGTCGTGCTGCCGGTCCGGCGTGCCGACGGCTCCCCCGCCGTGTTGAAGCTGACGTGGGTGGACGCGGAGACCCGGCACGAGCCGCTCGCGCTCGCGGTGTGGAACGGCCGGGGCGTCGTGCGACTGCTCGACCACGACGACGAACACGGCGCGCTGCTGCTGGAACGGCTCGACCACACGCGCTCATTGCTCGACGCTCCCGCCGAGGAGGCGGTCGAGGTGACCGGAGGCCTGCTGCGCAGGCTCCGCGTGCAGGCCCCACGGGAGGTGCGCACGCTCGCCGAACGGGCGGCCGAGACGGCGGACGCCCTGGCAGAGCGGAACGCGACGCTCGGCAACGTGGTGCCTGCTGCGCTGCTGGAGACCGCCCTGAGTCACGGCCGCGAACTCGCCGCCACGGCGGGCACCACCCTGGTGAACGAGGACCTCCACTACGAGAACGTCCTGCGCGGCGAGCGCGAACCGTGGCTGATGATCGACCCCAAGCCGCTGTCCGGTGATCCCGAGTTCTGCGTGATCCCGTTGCTGCGGAACAGGTTCGGCGAGCTCGACGGTCCGCGCGGACTGCGGGAACGGGTCGCCGCGCTCGTGGACATCGGTGAGCTGGACGCGCAACGGGCGCACGGCTGGACCGTCTTCCGCGCCGTGGACGACTGGCTGTGGTCGATCGGCCAGGGACTGGCCGGGCAAGCAGCGGTGTGCGCGCACATCGCGCGCGGGCTGACCGGCACCTGAGCGGCGCACGCGCACGCCGAGCGATACGCCCGCCGCCGTGACCGAGCAGTCCGGTGCGGACGGGCTGCTGTCTCTACTCGAATCGTGCGCTGATCTGGTCCAGGACGTCGTCGGCGATGTCGATGAGAGAACGGGTCCGCGGTTCGTCGAGCCAGAGCTGGCTGGCGAGGCGCATGCCGGTCAGGAAGCTGGCGGCCATGACGCGTGCGCGGATCGGATCCGCCGGCTGGTCGCCGGTCCGCTCGGTGAGAGCTTCGCCGAGGTCTCGCTCCAGCCGGGCGATCGTCGCCAGTTGGCGGCCCAGCAGCGAGGGGTGTTTCCGCACGAGCCGGGTCTCGGCCATCCATTGCGGGTCCGGCTCACCGAGCTGGGGGAAGAAGTCGTGGAGGGCGTGTCGCAGCGCCGTCCAGGCGGACTCCTCGGGCGGGCGTTCGCGGACCAGGTCGAGCAGCGTCAGCAGGCGCTGCTCGTCGCCGTAGAGGACGGCGTCCTCCTTGCCCTCGAAGTAGTTGGAGAAGGTCCGGCGGTGGACGTTGACCGCGTCAGCGATGGCCTCCACGGTCACGTTGTCCAGGCCCCGCTCCACCGCTAGTCGCAACGCGGCCTCGTGCAAGGCCTGCCGTGTGGCGGCCTTCTTGCGCTCACGTAGACCAGGGCTGCTGTTCATCCCCGCCATCGTAGCTCAGCGAGAAAGAATGCCCAACTTGCAAACTTTCTCATTGGGCATATACTTAGTTGCGTGGGCCAAGCAGTCGTGCTCGGCCAGGAGGCGAGGTGATGGACCCGTGGCTGGAGAAATGGGGTCCGCACTGGCTGAGCAGCTCCGCGCCCTGATCAGGGCCGGCCGGATTGCTCGTCAGCGACTGGCCGTGCAGGCCCGTCAGGTGCAGCCGGGGATGACGGGGGTGTTGACGGCGATCGACCGCGTCGGCGCCGACGACGGTTGTCAGCCCAAAGCGCTGGCTGCGCGGTGCGGGCTGGACGCGTCCACCATCAGCCGGGCTGTCACAACGCTGGTGACGCACGGCCTGGTGCAGCGGTCCGCCGACCCGATGGACGGCCGGGCCACCATCCTCACGCTGACCGCGGCCGGCCGCGCGGCGCTGGCCGACGTCGAGCGCCGGCAGAACGAACTGCTGGCGGGCGCCCTGCGGGACTGGACCGCCCCGGAGGTCGACGCCTTCGCCGCGACGCTGACCCGTTTCGTCGACGACGTGACGACCTACCTCGATCGAGCACCGGCGCAGTCCGCGGCGTGCGCCGACGCTTCCGGCTCACTCGAACATCAGACATCCAACTTGGAGGCAGCGCTGTGAGCGCAGCAACCACCGCACGACCCGCGGCGACCACCGCACCACCCGACGTCGAGGCGATGAGTCACCGGCAGATCATGAAAGCCCTCAGTGGTCTGCTGCTGGTGCTGTTCGTCGCGATGATCAGCGCCACGGTGGTGTCCAACGCCCTGCCCCAGATCATCGGGGCGCTGGGAGGCACCCAGAGCCAGTACACCTGGGTGGTCACCGCGTCCCTGCTCACCTCGACCGCATCCACCCCGATCTGGGGCAAACTCGCCGACCTGTTCAGCAAGAAGATGCTGGTACAGGTCTCCATCGTCGTCTTCATCGCCGGTTCGGTGATCTGCGGGCTCGCGCAGAACACCGAGCAGCTCATCGCCGCACGCGCGTTCCAGGGCCTGGGCATGGGCGGCCTGCAGGCGCTGGTCCAGGTCGTGATCGCCTCGATGATCCCGCCACGGGAGCGGGGCCGCTACAACGGCTACCTCGGTGGCGTGATGGCCCTGGCCACCGTCGGTGGGCCCCTGCTCGGCGGTCTGATCGTCGACACCTCCTGGCTGGGCTGGCGGTGGTGCTTCTTCATCGGCGCGCCGATCGCCGTGATCGCGTTCTTCCTGCTGCAGAAGACCCTGCACCTCAAGACCGTCCGCCGGCCCGGCGCCCAGATCGACTATCTCGGCGCCACGCTGATCGCCGCCGGTGTCAGCGTGCTGCTCATCTGGGTCACCTTCGTCGACCACTCGTTCGCCTGGATGTCCTGGCAGACCGCGGTGATGGTCGGCGGCGGCGTCGTGCTCCTCGCGCTCGCGGTCTGGGTGGAGTCACGGGTCCGGGAGCCGATCGTGCCGTTGCACATCGTGCGTCAGCGCACTCCCGCCCTGGCCATCCTGGCCAGCCTCGCGGTGGGTATGGCCATGTTCGGCGGCTCGGTCTTCCTCGGCCAGTACTTCCAGATCGGCCGCGGCTACAGCCCGACCAAGGCCGGCCTGCTGACCATCCCGATGATGGCCGGTGTACTGGTCTCCTCGACCATCGCCGGACTCCTGATCACCAAGAGCGGCAAGATCAAGCCCTACATCATCACCGGTACGATCGTGCTCGTCGCCGGGTTCGCGGCCCTGGCCACCATCGACCACGAGACCAACCTGGTTTACATCAGCGCCGCCATGGCGCTGGTCGGAGTCGGGGTCGGCATGTCGATGCAGAACCTCGTCCTGGCCGTGCAGAACACCGTCTCCCTGAGCGACATCGGCTCCGCCAGCAGCAGCATCACCTTCTTCCGGTCGCTCGGCGGCACCATCGGCGTGTCGGTACTCGGCGCGGTTCTGGCGAACAAGGTCAGTTCCAGCATCTCCGAACACCTCGCCGCAGCCGGTGTGCACGTCTCCGCCTCCGGCGACGGCGCCAAGACCAGCACTCTGGACCTCCACGCGATGCCGGCGCCGATCGCGACCATCGTCCGCGCCGCCTACGGTGACGCCACCGCCCACATCTTCCTCATCTCCGCCGTCATCGCCGTCGTCGGCGTCATCGCCGCACTGGCGCTTCCCCGCACCGTCCTGCGCTCCAGCGTCGACCTCGCTCAGCCGACTGCCGTCGACGGCGGCCGGCCGAAGGACGAAGACCGGCAGGGCGCTGCGACCAATGGCCGGGCCAACGGTCTGCCGTACCGGGGTGTTCACGCTGCGAAGAACGGTCAAGCCGAGACGATGGAGGTGCCTGCGTTGAGTGGTCCGGTTGTCGTCGGGCGGGTGGAGGGGCCCGATCGGCGTGCCCTCGCAGGGGCGGTGCTCACCGTTGCCGACGTCAGTGGTCGGCAGGTGGCCCGTGGAGTGAGCAGGGCTGACGGCGGATACCGGCTCGAACTGCCGACCGGAGGTACGTATCTGTTGATCTGCGCTGCCGAGAGCCACCAGCCGGTGGCATCGATGGTCGCCGTTGGTACGGGTGAGGTCCGTCGCGACATCACCCTCGTCGGGGCGAGCCTGATCGAGGGCCGGGTGCTCCAGCAAGGTGGTGAGCCGATCAGCGGTGCGACGGTGACGTTGACCGATGCTCGGGGTGAGGTGGTCGGTGTCGCCGTCACAGGTCCGGACGGTGGATATGTTCTGGCCGAGCTGTATGCCGGTGAGTACACCCTCACGGCGACCGCGGAACGCGCCCGTCCGATCGCGCGTGCGGTTTCGGTCGAGGGTGTGGGGTCGCATCGCTTCGACGTGGTCCTGCGCTCCAACGCGGCGATCACGGGCACGGTGCGGTCGGCGCGCTCGGGGCTGCCGGTGGTGGACGCGTCGGTGACGCTGCTGGACGGTTACGGCAACGTGGCGGGGTCGACGGTGACCGGTGAGGACGGTCGCTACGAGTTCGGTGATCTGCTGCCCGACACGTACACGCTGACGGCGAGTGGTCATGCGCCGGTCGCCACCAAGGTGGACCTGAGGGATGGGCGCACCGACCGTGACATCGCGCTGGGTGAGCCGGGGACGGCCGGTCCGACGGCCACCCTTGCGGTTCCGGTTTCCCTTCACGGCCAGATCGAGGGCTGATCGAGGTGTCTCAAGTGGATTATCAGGCCAGGGCGGTGCCTCTGTCCGCGCAACATTCCGCCGGTGCGGCGGGTCCAGGCTCGGCGGGGGGTGTGCACGGGGTTGTCGCGACCGCCGATGGTTGGCCGTTGCCGGGGGCCGCGGTGACGGTGGTGGGGTCTGCGGGACAGCAGCTCGGACGTGGCAGGGCTGATGAGACCGGTGGGTTCACGGTCGCCGTCGCCGTCGCCGGTCCGGCCACGATGATCGTCGCCGCCCCTGGTGTGGACCCGTTCGCACGCAGCATCACGGTGAAGGCGGATGAGGTGACCGATCTCGGATCGATCGTTCTGGACAGTGCGCGTCGCACGGCGTTGCCGGCGCCGGGGCTGTGGAACATCGATCCAGTGCATTCGATCGTCCGGGCCAGGGCGCGCCATCTGGCGGTGTCCCACGTCGAGGCCCGGTTCACGTCGTTCTCCGGGCAGATCCGCGTCGCCGAGCCGGTGGAACACTCGAGCGTCGAGGTGACCATCGACGCGGCGAGCATCTACACGGGCAACGCCGACCGGGACGCGCATCTGCGTGCAGCCGACTTCCTGGACGCCGAGCGGTTCCCGGTGCTGACCTACCGCAGTGACCGGGTGGTGCGGCAGACCGAGGAACGGTGGCGGGTCGACGGATGGCTGACGATCCGTGACATCACCAGGGAGGTCGCGCTCGACATGACCTACTCGGGGAGCGTGGAGGACCCGTGGGGTGGTACCCGCATCGCGCTGACCGCGACCACCCAGCTGGCCCGCAAGGACTACGAGATCAACTGGAACATGGGGCTGCCCAGCGGACTCGTCGCGATCGGCCCGACCCTCCGCATCGATCTCGAAGTTCAGGCCGTCCGCCAGGACGCCTGAACGCGACACCGACCCTCCCCCAGGACGCCTGGTCGTCCCGGGGGAGGGTCGGGCGTCGACGGGCGGGTCGTCCACCACCTCCGGGACGTGCGGTCGCCGTAGCTCAGGGGACACGGATTCGGCCGCTGGCCACGGGAACGACCCGCCCACCGACGCTCACGCTCAGTGCCCGGCTGCCCTTGGAGAGCACTCGACCCTCCAAGGTGGACGGTCTGCCGACCTCGGCGCCCTGGCTCACGTGGTACTCCGACTCGCCGTCGCCTGGCAGGAGACCCCGGTCCACCAGCCAGGCACCGAGTGCGAGTGTGCCGCGCCCGTGGCGGGATCCTCACCACCGGAGGCGCGGAACATCCGCGTTCGCGTGGTGCGCCGCTCCGCGTCGAAGGCCACTGGCACGACTCCGCGCCCGACGGCGTTCTCGGTGATCTCAGCGGGCTTCGGCACCGCGCGAGCCACCGAGTCGGCTCGCACGGGCAGGAAGCTGAAGTCCATGCCCGCGCCGGCGACACCGGCGGAGGCGACGGTGTCCACATCGGACAAGACCAGGCCGCACGCGATCGCCAGTGCCGGCGCGTCGAGGTGCTGCCCGACGAGCGGTTCACCACCGATCAGCGTGGCGCTGTGCTCCTCGGTGTGGACCGCGTGCAGGCCTCCGTCGCTCTGCTGCACCGCGTCGCCTGGCGCAATCCTGCCGGTGGCCGCGAGCAGCCATGCCGTGCCGATGCCGGGCAGTCCGGCGAACGGCAACTCCGTCAGCGGCGTGAAGATCCGCACCCGGTAGTGGGCGCCGGCTGAGGTCGGCGGGAGCGGGAACGCCGTCTCGGAGAGGTTGAACTCCCGTGCGATCGCCAGCATCTGCTCGCCGGCGAGATCTTGGGCACCGTGCACCACGGCCAGCGGGTTACCGGCGAATGCACGGTCGGTGAACACGCCGACGACGTCGTAGCGCAGGGTCGGTCCCGACAGCCGCACCGGCAGACGGTAGCCCGGCGCGGCAGCCCGTGGCCGACTAGCCTTGCGGCGTGGTCGCCGTGAACCGGGTGTTCGTCGCTCAGCTCGCCGGACTTCCGGTCTTCGGGCCGGACGGCGAGTCCATCGGCAAAGCACGCGACGTGGTCATAGGTCTGCGCGTGGACCGTCAGCCGCCTCGCGTGCTCGGCATGGTGATCGAACTGGCGACACGGCGCCGGATCTTCGTGCCCATGCTGAGGGTGACCGCCATCGAGCCGAACGCGGTGACCCTGGCCACCGGCTCGGTGAACCTGCGCCAGTTCAACCAGCGCCCCAACGAGGTGCTGCTGCTCGGTGAACTGCTCGACGCCAAGGTCGTCCTGGACTCCGGTGCCACCGCGGTCGTCGTGGACGCCGCGATGGAGCCGTCCCGCACGCGGGACTGGCGGATGACCCGCGTCGCGGTGCGCGAGCGCACCGGCAGACTCGGCCGCCGGGGACCCGTGCAGGTGGTGCGCTGGGAAGACATCGACGGGCTCAGCGTCACAGAACTGGCCGGCCAACCGCAGGGGGCCCAGCACCTGCTCGCGATCTTCGACACGATGCGGGCGGTGGACGTCGCGACCGCGATGCACGATCTGCCCAGCAAACGCCGCTACGAGGTCGCCGAGGCGCTCGACGACGAGCGGCTCGCCGACGTGATCGAGGAACTGCCCGAGGACGACCAGAAGGACCTCCTGTCGCATCTGGACGACGAGCGGGCGGCGGACGTCCTGGAGGCGATGAACCCCGACGACGCCGCGGACCTGCTCGGTGAGCTGCCCGAACGGGAGAAGGATCGGCTGCTCGGACTCATGGAACCGGAAGAGTCCGAGCCCGTCCGCAGATTGCTGGAGTACTCGTTCGACACCGCGGGCGGTCTGATGACCCCGGAGCCCGTTGTGCTCACCCCCGACGCCACGATCGCCGAAGCGCTGGCGAGGGTGCGCAACCCCGACCTCACACCTGCGCTGGCCAGCATGGTCTTCGTGTGCCGCTCCCCCACGCAGACGCCCACCGGACGCTACCTCGGGAGCGTGCACATCCAGCGGCTGCTGCGCGAGCCCCCGTCGGACCTCGTCGCCGGTGTGCTGGACACCGACATGGCACGACTGTCACCCGACGCCGCGCTCGGCGAGGTGACCCGGTACTTCGCCGCGTACAACCTGGTGTGCGCCCCCGTGGTCGACGAGTCCGACCACCTCCTCGGCGCGGTGAGCGTTGACGACGTCCTCGACCACCTGTTGCCCGACAACTGGCGGGAGACGGGGCTCAGCCATGCCTGAACTGCTGCCGCGCCGCAGGCTCGACCAGCCGAAACAACCCGGACGGCTGCGCCTCGCGGTCGATCCGGAGGCGTTCGGCCGCTTCTCCGAACGGCTGGCCCGGTTCCTCGGGACCGGGAAGTTCCTGTTCTGGCAGACGCTCCTCGTCGTGATCTGGATCGCGCTGAACCTGTTCGCGGTGAAGCTGAGGTGGGACCCGTACCCGTTCATCCTGCTGAACCTGGCGTTCTCCACCCAGGCCGCCTACGCGGCACCCCTCATCCTGCTGGCGCAGAACCGGCAGGACGACCGGGACCGCGTGTCGCTGGAGGAGGACCGCGCACGGGCCGCGCAGACGAAGGCGGACACCGAGTACCTGGCGCGTGAGCTCGCCGCACTCCGGCTGGCCGTCGGCGAGGTGGCGACGCGCGACTTCCTGCGCAGTGAGCTGGACCGGCAGTTCAAGGACCACAACGTCAAGCGCCGGAAGAACACCCCGGAGCTGATCAGGGACGACCCGCGCTGGGACGACGTCCCGTCATGACATCTTCCCGGCCGACACGAGGTCGCGCAGCACCTCGTGGATGGCCGGCGCGGTCTCGGCGTGCGCGGCGTACTCGGCGGCGGTGACCATCGCCAGTTCGGCGATCTCACCGCTCGCCGTCGGCGTTGCGTCGAGCTCCGCGGTGAAGCACGTCATGTCGACCAGGGCCTCCGGCCCCTCGCCGTAGGCGGGGGCGAGATAGCGCTTCAGCGGCCGGACGTCGAGCAGGCCGACGCCCAGCTCCTCGTCGACCTCACGGCGCAGTGCCTGCTGCTCGGTCTCGCCCGGTTCGAGTTTTCCGCCGGGCAGGTAGAACGCCCGCTTGCGGCGTGACCGCACCACGAGGAGGCGTCCGTCCCGCACGTGCACCAGCCCGACGACGGTGATCACGTGCATGGTTCGTCCGTGCCCAACCTGTCGCACGTGCGTCCGAACTGCTCGAGCTCACCGTCGCAGAAACCCTCCGCGAAGTACCGGGCCACGCCGCTCAGGTGTGTGCCCGATGCCGCGCGCAGCCTCTCCAGGCCGACCGGCGTCAGGACGGCGACGACACCGCGGCCATCACCGTCCGCGCGTTCCCGCGACACCAGTCCGGCGCGTTCCAGCCGCTCGACCAACCGCGTCACACCCGATCGGGACAGCAGAATCGCGTCGGCCAGCTCCGTCATGCGCAGGCGGAAGTCCGGGAGCTCAGCCAGCTGGACGAGCACGTCGTACGCAGCGAGCGAGAGCCGTTGCTCGGCGATCAACTCGGTCTCGAGGACGCGGGTGACCCGAGCATGCGCGCGAAGAAAGGATCGCCACACCCCCAGCTCGGTTCGGGTGGGCAACCGGTCACTACCCGATTCCGGCACGATCGTCGATGGTACGGAAACAGGTGCCGCAACGGCGCGGTGGCCCCGTCCAACAAGTGACCGGCTGGTAGCTCAGCCGCCGAACGGACGTAGCATGGCCGGTGTGACCACCACGCAGCCTGTTCCCACCGCCGACGACGTCCGCGAGGCGTTGGCCGGCGTGCAAGACCCGGAGATCAAGCGGCCGATCACCGAGCTTGGCATGGTGAAGGACGTGACGATCACGCCGGACGGCACGGTCCACGTCGAGGTCTACTTGACCGTCGCCGGTTGCCCGCTGCGCGACAAGATCACCAAGGACGTGACCGCCGCGGTCTCCGCGCTCGAGGGCGTCCGCCAGGTGCGCGTCGAACTCGACGTGATGAGCGACCAGCAGCGCACCGAGCTGCGCAAGTCGCTGCGCGGCGGCGCCGAGGAACCGCGGATCCCGTTCGCCGAACCGGGATCACTGACGCGGGTGTACTGCGTTGCGTCCGGCAAGGGTGGCGTGGGCAAGTCGAGTGTGACGGTCAACCTCGCAGTCGCGATGGCCGCGCGGGGCCTGTCCGTCGGCGTCGTCGACGCGGACATCTACGGGCACTCGGTGCCCCGGATGCTGGGCACTTCGAGCAAGCCCACCCAGGTCGAAAAGATGATCATGCCACCGCAGGCGCACGACGTGAAGGTCATCTCCATCGGGATGTTCACGCCGGGCAACACCCCGGTGGTGTGGCGCGGTCCGATGCTTCACCGCGCGCTGCAGCAGTTCCTGTCCGACGTCTTCTGGGGCGACCTCGACGTCCTGCTGCTCGACCTCCCACCCGGCACCGGCGACATCGCGATCTCTGTCGCCCAGCTCGTGCCGAACGCCGAGATCCTCGTGGTGACGACGCCGCAGCAGGCCGCGGCCGAGGTCGCCGAGCGCGCCGGGTCCATCGCGCTGCAGACCCGTCAGCGGATCGCCGGCGTCGTCGAGAACATGTCGTGGCTGGAGATGCCGGACGGCTCGCGCATGGAGATCTTCGGCTCCGGCGGTGGCCAGGCCGTCGCCGAGTCGCTGACCCGTGCGGTCGGCTCCGACGTGCCGCTGCTCGGGCAGATCCCGCTCGACCAACGCGTCCGCGAGCACGGCGACTCGGGCACGCCCATCGTCATCGCGCAGCCCGAGGCTCCCGCTGCCAAGGTGCTGATCGACGTCGCGACCAAGCTCTCCACCCGCTCGCGGGGTCTTGCCGGCCGCCTGCTCAACGTCTCGCCCGCAGGACGCTAGCCCCCGTACACGCGTTCGGGTCCACAACGCCGAAGCGTTGTGGACCCGAACGCGTTGTCGATCAGGTGGCGTCGGGGTCGTACGGGGGGCGCTCACCGGGGGCGAGCGGACGCCGCTCGGCCTGCTGCGACGGCGGCACCGGGTAGCCGTTCGGCTTGTGGTTCGACTCCTCCGGGTCGTCGAACAGGTGCTTCGCGACCACGCGCTTCGGATCGAAGTTGCGCAGCTCGCGGAGGTCCTCCAGCGGCTTTCGCAACTGCTCGAACTCCGGGCCCATCTCCTCCTTGAGCTGCTCACGCGCGCCGGTCGCGTACTCCTTGACCTGGCGAACGGTACGGCCGAGCCACGCCGCGGCATCCGGCAGACGCTCCGGTCCGAGGATGAACAAGCCCGCAATGACGAGAACGAGGATCTCGCCCCACCCGATGCTGTCGAACACCCCGGCCACACCTCCGCACTGACGTGATGTCAGCCTAGCTGTCGTCAGTCGGACTTCAGTGTGACCTGAACGGTCAATTCCCGGCCTTGGCGAGCGAGCGCGACCGGCACCGTCTCGCCGATCTCGTGCTCGCGCACCGCCACGGTGAGCTCGGCGGCGTTGCGAACCATCCGGCCACCGACCTTCGTGATCACGTCACCCTCGACGATCCCGGCGGTCTTCGCGGCGCCGCCGTCGGGCACGTTCTGCACCTGCGCGCCCTCGGCGGTCTCCGCCGACACCGACTTCACGTTGATGTTCATGTCGGCGTGCTTCACCTGGCCGTCGCGGATCAACGCCTGGGAGATCTTGCGGGCCTGGTTTCCGGGGATCGCGAACCCGAGGCCGACCGAACCGCCCGTCTCGGTGCGGATCGAGGAGTTGATGCCGACGAGCGCGCCGGTCGAGTCGACCAGTGCACCACCGGAGTTTCCGGGGTTGATCGCCGCGTCGGTCTGGATCGCGTCGTAGGTGACCTGCGGACCACCGTTCTCCCCCGCCGCCGTGACGGGGCGGTGCAGAGCGCTGACGATGCCGGTGGTAACCGTGTTCGACAGCTGCAGCGGCGACCCGATGGCGATCACGGAGTCGCCGACCTGCAGTCCGTCGGAGTTGCCGAACTGGATCACGGTCGGGTTGCGCACCTCGACCTTGATCACGGCGATGTCGGTCTTGGAGTCGCGGCCCACGATGCGGGCCTCGGCGCGGGTGCCGTCGGTGAAGACGGTGGTCAGCTTCGCGGACGTGTCCTGCGCGGCGGCCGCGACCACGTGGTCGTTGGTCAGGACGTAGCCACCGCTGTCGATGACGACGCCGGAGCCGACCCCGCTGACGTTCGCGCCCTTGAACTCGATCGACACCACGCTGGGCGTCACCCGCTCGGCGAGGTCGGACACCGAGCCCACGGGGTGCTCTTTGCCAGGGGCGACCTGCGCCAGCGTCACCTCGGCGTCGGTCAGCGGGTTGCCCGCGCGGCCGATGAGCCAACCGACAAGGCCACCTCCGGTGCCGACCAGCAGCGCGGCGAGCAGGAGCAGCACCAGGCCGAGGGGTTTCACCCGGCGCCCGAACAGCAGCTCGGGAACGCTGAGCTGGGGCCCCGGCGAGGGCTTGCTCTCCTCGGCCTTCGAGGCGTCCTCGTCGAAGGCGGGTGGCCCGATCACCGCGCCGGCCCCCGGATCACGCCAGGGGTCACCGGCGGGCTGACCGGCCCAGAAGACCGGGTCGACCTCCTGGTCGCGCCGGCCGCCCTGGTTGCCGGGAGGTCGTTGCAGCAGTTCTTCGTCCCCAGCGGGACGGCCGAACGCCGTCGCCAGCGGCCCGGGGGCGGGTGGGGAGTGCGTGACGAAGCCGTTGCCCTGGTTCGCGGGTGGTTGCTGCCGAGAGAATGCGCCTTCGACACCTGCCGGGCGGGCGAAGGTGGCGGCTTGGAACGGGTCGACCGACGGTCGGTCCAGCGGGCGCGGTGTGAGCCTGCGGTGCTCGCCGTCGTCGACTCCGGAGACCGGGGTACCGGACGGCTGACCGTTGCCGGGATCTGGCTGGCTCATCGCTCCCCGATGGTTCTGGTGACTGCTGGAGTGAGGATAAGCCTGCCCGGTACGCGGTGAAGTTCGCGTACGTCGGGTCAGCGGCCGGTGATCTGGAAACTCGCGACCGGCCGGAGCAGGCCGACCCGGTCTGCCTCGTCGGCCTGCAAGGGGTTGATGGACTCGGGACCGCGGTTGGCCGCGGGCGGGCGCACGGGCTCGCTCTGGGACGCCTCGCCGCCGGGCGCGACGAGGGCGAGAGCCCCCAGCATCAGCCCGGACACGACGACCCCGGCGCCGTGCCGCGCGCGACGGCCACCGAACCTGCGCTGCTCCCGGTGACCGAGCACCGCGGAACCGCTGCCGAGCGGACGCGTCTCACCGAGAGCCGGACCGGAACCGAACTGCACGCGGTCGGGCCGCAGCACACTGACGAGCTGGCCGTCCTCGGTCACCGCCAGGCCGTCCGGGACGTTCGGCAGATCGACCTCCTGGGGAATCGCCCTCAGGTTGTCCAGCAGGCCCGCGGGAACGCTCGGCGCCTTGGCCGTGCGCACAGCCGCGCGCGCCTGCTGCTGCGAGACCGCCTCGGCGGCGCAGAACGGGCAGTGAGCCAGGTGCGCGGACGCCCGGTCGTACGCGGTCGCCGACAGTTCCCCGTCGACGTACGCCACGACGGCGTCCGGCAGAAGATGCTGCTCGGGCAAGCCCCAACCTCGCAGGTCGGTCATGCAGAGTCCTCCCGCACAATCTCCCGACGGCGCTCCAATGCGGCACGCAGGGCTTGGCGGCCGCGGTGGATCCTGCTCCTCACCGTACCCAGCTTGACCCCGAGGGTGGCGCCGATCTCCTCGTAGGACAGTCCCTCCACGTCGCACAGGACGACCGCGGCGCGGAACTCCGGCGGCAGTTCGTCGAGCGCTTCCTGCAGGTCCGGGTCCAGGTGGGTGTCCGAATACACCTGCTCGGGGCTCGGGTCGTCACCGGCCAGCCGATCGGTGTCCTCGGGCAGCCCTTCCATGCGCAGCCGCGAGCGGCGGCGGGCCATGTCGAGGAAGAGGTTCGTGGTGATGCGGTGGAGCCAGCCCTCGAAGGTGCCGGGTTTGTAGGAGGCCAGCGAGCGGAACACCCGGATGAAGGTCTCCTGGGTCAGGTCCTCGGCGTCGTGCTGGTTACCGGTGAGACGGTAGGCCAGCCGGTACACCCGGTCGGCGTGCTCACGTACGACCTCGTCCCACGAGGGCGGCGTCCAGTCGGCCGTCTCGATGGGCGCGACGGCCGGCGGCGAAGTCGGCTCTGTACGCATCGGGCGGTAAAGCACCTCCAGCGGGCCCTTGTGGCCCTGTGTACGGGGTCAACGACGGCCTGGTCACCCGTGTTCCCGGGTGCGACATCGGACTCCGTTGGATCTGACGCTGCGATTAGATTGACGTGCTCTCATATAACGATGGTGAGAGCCTGCTGAGAGCACGCTGAGAATCCCTTACCCGGCAGACGTACGTCTCAACCTGTGCACTTCAGGTCCCCGTTCACCCGATTCCACCCTCGGCGGCGTTAACCTCCCTGCTGTGACACCGGATTCGCCGCTTCGGGACTACGTGGAGCGCTACCTCCCCGAGGACGACGTGCTGACGACGGCAAGGAGCAGGGGCGCGGAGCTGGGCTGCGTGCCCATCGGCTCGGGGGGCGGCGCAGCCCTGCGGTTCCTCGCCGTCGCGCTGCAGGCCAAGGCTGTGGTGGAGGTCGGAACCGGCGCGGGTGTCGGGTCGCTCTACCTGCTGAGCGGGATGCCTCCGACCGGCGTGCTCACCTCCATCGACGTCCAGCCGGAGCACCAGCGGGCCGCGCGGAAGGCCTTCGCCGAGGCGGGCATCCCGGTCAGCCGGACGCGGCTGATCATGGGCCACGCGCTGGACGTGCTGCCCCGGCTCACCGACGCCGCCTACGACCTGGTGTTCGTCGACGCGGCCAAGCCCGAGTACCCCCAGTACCTGGAGCACGGCGTCCGGCTGCTGCGGCCAGGTGGCGTGATCGCGTTCGACAACGTGCTCTGGCACGGCCGGGTGGTCGACGCGGCGCACCGCGACGCGGACACCACGGCCATGCGGGAGGTGGCGCGAAC
>DASYMV010000114.1:0-1785 GCA_036008865.1 Pseudonocardiaceae bacterium
CGGCCGTGGCGGGAGTGGTCGAGCACGGACTTCCGGATCGACTCCGACAGCCCGATTCCCATGGGCGTCGACGGCGAGGCCGTCGCACTGGACCCACCGGCGTGTTTCGCGGTCCGCCGCCAAGTGCTGCACGTGCGCATAGCGCGCCACCACCCCGGAGCTTCCCCGTCGGCGATGGTCCCGAACGGTGTCGTCGAGGGATTCCGGAGCCTGTGCAGGATCGCAGCCGGACACCATCGGTCCGGAGAGCCGGAGAACACCTCGCGCGAGGGCGAGCGGTCGCCGACAACGTGACGGGCGGTGAGGGGGCACCTCACCCTCACCGGGTGAGGACCCCTGCGGTCGTTGCGAGGCAGGGTGTTGCCCGACGGGGTGAGCACCCCGAAGCAGGGAGCGACGGATGTCCCGCTGGAAAGCGCTGATCGTCCTCGGTACGGCGCAGTTCCTCATGGTGCTCGATTCCGCGGTCATGAACGTCTCGATCAGCCAGCTGGTCAAAGACTTCGACACCGACATCACCGCGATTCAGGCGACGATCACCTTCTACACCCTGGTGATGGCCGCGTTCATGATCACTGGCGGCAAACTGGGCGACCTGTGGGGTCGTCGCCGCGCGTTCATCGTCGGCCTGACCGTTTACGGCGTCGGTTCGGCGCTGACCGCTCTCGCACCGACTCTGTGGGTCCTCGTACTGGGGTGGTCGGTGATCGAGGGACTCGGCGCGGCACTCGTGCTGCCCGCCCTCGCCGCGCTCGTCGGCGGCAACTACGCGGGCAGGGAACGGGCGGTCGCCTACGGGGTGATCGGTGGCCTGGCCGGAGCCGGCATCGCGGTCGGTCCGCTGCTCGGCGGTTGGGACACCACCTATCTCACCTGGCGCCTGGTCTTCGCCGGTGAGGTCGTCCTGGTGTTGGCGATTCTGCTGCTCGTCCGATGGATCGGGGACGTTCCGACAGACGGTCCGAGGCACCGTCTCGACGGAGTGGGAGCCGGGTTGTCGGTGCTCGGTCTGACCCTGCTGGTGCTCGGCGTGCTGCAGAGCACGTCCTGGGGCTGGCTGCGGCCGCAGAACTCGCCGATCACCGTGTTCGGGTTCTCGCTCACGCCGTTCGTCATCGGCGCCGGCCTCCTCGCGCTCTGGGCGTTTCGCATCTGGGAGCGGCACGTGGAGGAACAGGGGCGTGATCCACTCATTCGGTGGGCGCTGTTCGACATCCCGCCGCTGCGCGCGGGCCTGTGCATGCTGCTGGCGCAGAACCTGATCCTGCTGGGGCTCTTCTTCGCCATCCCGCTGTACCTGCAGGTCGTGCAGGGGTTCAACGCCTTCGAGACAGGGCTGCGGCTGCTGCCCGTCTCCATCACGATGCTGCTCGCGGCGATGAGCGGCCCCGCGCTGGGCAGGGTCGCGAGTCCTCGCACGGTGGTGCGGGCCGCAATCGCGGTGTTGTTCGTCGCCACGCTGTGGCTGGTCGCAACCGTCCAGCCGCAGATCGTCGACGCCTCGTTCGCCGGGGCGATGGCCCTGCTCGGCATCGGGATGGGGCTGCTCGCCTCGCAACTCGGCAACGTCGTGCAGTCCAGCGTGGGTGAATCAGCCCGCAGCGAGGTCGGTGCTCTGCAGTACACCGCTCAGAACCTCGGCTCGTCACTCGGCACGGCGTTCATCGGTTCGATCCTCATCGGGACCCTGGCACACGCGTTCCTGACGCAGGTCGGGAACGAACCGCGCGTGTCCGACGCGATCCGCCAGCAGGCGGGTGTGCAGATCGAGTCCGGCATCAGCTT
>DASYMV010000115.1:0-3463 GCA_036008865.1 Pseudonocardiaceae bacterium
CGTGTCCGCCTTGTTCAGCACGGCGATGGCGTTGACCGGTCCAGCCTCGCGGCTCGCGGTCGCCGCCGTGAACGCGGCGAGCGCCTGCTGGTCATCGGCACGCACACCTTGCGTGACGACGTAGAGGACGGCTTCCGCACCGGCTACCGCGTTGCGCGACACCGGGTCCAGCTCGTCGCCGCCGCGGTTCGGCGCCCCCAGCAGCTGCTCGGTGCGCGCGACGGAAGCGGCGTCGAGCGAGCCGAGACCAGGGGTGTCGATCACCGTGAGATCTCGCAGCACCGCGTTGGTCAGGTACGCCTCGATGTGCGACACCTCGTCGACGTCGACACCGAGCGAAGCGGGGATCATGCCGGCGGAGTCGAACGGCAGCACCTGCTTGCGGCCGTCCTTGAAGACGACCTCGACCCGGTCGACCGTCCCGTACTGGAAGCGCGTGACGAGCCGGGTGCACTCGCCGACGTCGGTCGGCGCGACCCTGCGGCCGATGAGGGCGTTGACGAGCGTGGACTTGCCGGACTTGATCCGCCCGGCGACCGCGACCTGCAGCGGAGCGGAGAGCCTGCGCAGCACCTCGCGGAAGCCGGCGGCCGAGCGCGGTGACACCTGCGGCTGCAACGCGGCGCACAGGTTCGCCACGGCTGCCGAGAGCGGCCCGGCCGGCTGCTGTCCTGGAGTCCGCACCGGCACTGTCACGGTGGGAGATCGTGCCACGGGACGTCGCTCCATGCGCGCGACGGTTTGCCCACGAAGCGTGACGGGTATTCAGCACCTGGTGGTCACGTGAAGGGAGCCAACGGATGGACAACAACTACGCCGTCTTCCTGATGATAGGCGTCGTGCTAGTGATCATCGACGGGCAGTTGATCTACCACGGCGGCAGGGACTACTTGAACAAGGCCTACGGGGACGCCGGGTCCGCCAAGGCCATGAACCGCCTGGTCGCGGTGCTCTTCCACCTCGTCGTGCTGGGATTGCTCGCCCTCGTGTCGATCATCTCGGTCGACACCGGCAACCCGGTCAAGGACGTCGTGGTGAAGCTCGGCGTGGTGCTCCTCCTGCTGGCCGTCGTGCACGCGGTCACGATCTCCATCCTCTCCCGCATGCGGGATCGCCAGTTGCAGCAGCAACTGGCGGACGAGATGGCCGAGGAGCACCGTCTGTTCGAGGAGCGCCACCGCGATGAGACCGTGGTGGAGCCTCACACGCCGTTGTCGACGTGAGCGGACCGGACGGCGGCGACCGCCTGTTCGACATCGGCCCCGAGTGACCGCGCGACGGCGACGAACTCGGCGGCGGCGCCGGCAAGAGCATCAGGTTGAGTGATCGGCAGGGCGGCCACGACGGTGCCCTGCCGTCGTCCTGTGCTGAGCGCACCGAGCGTCTCGAGTGCGCGGTAGGCCCTCGCGGCCGTGCCGGGCGCCACGCGTCAACCTGGAGTCGTACACGCGGTTCAGCCCGTGGTGCGACGCCTGTGGTCGGTCCGCGAACCTAATCTTGTGCCCGTGCGGCGGTTCAGCCTGTGGATGCGTTCTCACCCGGTGTTCGGGGACTCCCTGATCGCCGGGTTCCTCGTGACGTCCGACATCGGCGGCGGGTTCCACGACAACGGCGGCCTGCTGCTGTCGATGTACCTGTTCGTCGGTGCGGTGATGATCGGTCCGGTGGTCTTCCGCCGCAAGCATCCGCTGCTCGGCAGCTACGTGATGCTCGCCGGCGGGTTTCTCCAGCTCCTCACACACGGAACGTTCCAGTCCGGCGTTCCGGTACGGCCGGCCGATTTCGCGCTGGCCATCGCGCTCTACACCATGGTCACCTACGTCGGCCGCCGCCCGGCGCTCGTGTACGCGATATGGCTGGCCGTCGGCACCTTCCTGTGGGCGATCTTCTGCGTCCGTGAGCCCGTGGCCATCCCGATGATCTTCGTCATCACCGTGATCTTCGGTTTCAGCTGGGCGCTGGGCGAGTTCGTCGGCGCCCGCCGGGCGTATCACTCCGAACTGGAACAACGGCTGCAACTGCTGGAGATCGAACGTGACCAGCAGGCGAAGCTCGCGGTGGGTGAGGAGCGCACGCGCATCGCCCGTGAACTGCACGACGTCGTCGCGCACGCGGTGAGCGTCATGGTCGTGCAGGCCGACGGCGCCGGCTACGCGATCCGCTCCAACCCCGAGATGGCCGAGAACGCGGTGCGGACGATCTCCGACACCGGCCGGCAGGCCCTGGCCGAACTGCGCAGGCTGCTCGGCGTGCTGCGCAGCACGGACGAGTCCGGCACGCAGTGGACCCCGCAGCCGGATGCGCGCGGGCTCGACGAGCTCGCGGAGAACTGCCGGACGGTCGGCCTGCCGGTCAACCTCGAGACCAGCGGCGACCTCGACCAGCTGCCCGTCGGCGTTGGCCTCGGCATCTACCGGATCGTCCAGGAGTCGTTGACCAACACCCTCAAGCATGCCGGGACGGGCGCCACCGCCACCGTGCGTGTCACCCGGACGGATGATCATGTCGACCTCGAGGTGTCCGACGACGGCTTCGGCACGCCGCACGATCTCGTCGCGGTGTCCGGCGGCAACGGGTTGATCGGCATGCGGGAGCGGGCGAGTGTCTTCGGCGGGACGCTCGACGCCGGGCCGAATCCGGGCGGCGGCTGGCGGGTTCGCGCCGTGCTCCCGATCGTGACGTCCTAGGCTGGCGACGTGATCAAGGTGTTGCTCGTCGACGATCAAGAGCTCATGCGCATGGGCTTCCGGATGGTGCTCGGCGCCCAGGAGGACATCGACGTCGTCGGCGAGGCGGGCGACGGGCTCGACGCGGTGCACCTCGCCGACCAGCTCAGGCCCGACGTCGTCCTGATGGACGTGCGCATGCCGGTGCTCGACGGCGTCGAGGCGACCAAGCGGATCACCGAGGCCGGCACCGCGAAAGTGCTCGTGATGACCACCTTCGACATGGACGAGTACGCGCTGTCGGCGCTGCGCAACGGGGCCAGCGGCTTCCTGCTCAAGGACACCCCGCCCGCCGATCTGGTGTCCGCGCTGCGCGCGGTCGCGAGCGGTGACGCGGTGGTGTCCCCGAGCGTGACGAAGCGGCTGCTCAGCCGTTTCCTCGGTGACGGCGGCGGCGAGTTGCGCGACGCGGCGGTCCTCGACGTGCTCACCGAGCGCGAGCGCGAAGTCCTGGTGCTGATCGCGAAGGGCCTGTCGAACGGCGAGATCGCCCGCAAGCTGTTCCTGTCCGAGGCGACGGTGAAGACGCACGTGGGACGCATCCTCGCCAAGCTCGGAGTGCGCGACCGGGTCCAGGCGGTCGTGCTCGCCTACGAGACCGGGCTGGTGCGGCCGGGCGACGCCTAGCGGGACTCTGCGAGTGTGCGCGCGAGGTCTCTCGCGGTCGCCAGCGCCGGTTCCCGGCACGCTTGCTCGTCGACGAAACCCTCCCCCAGCACGGACAGGCCTGCCAGCAC
>DASYMV010000116.1:0-2915 GCA_036008865.1 Pseudonocardiaceae bacterium
CGGGGCCCGCAGTTCGTGCAGGTGATGAACGGATGCCGGTAGCGCCGGTCGGCCGGATCGTTCAGCTCCCGCACGCAGTCCGCGCAGATCGCCGTGTCGGGCGGGACGAGTGTCCGGGCACCCGCCGAGGTCCGGCTCTGCGCGATGTGGAAGCCCCGACGTCGCGGATCGGGTGCGCGCGGCTCGCTCGTCACCCTCGTCACCAGTGCCAACGGCGGCGCGTCGAGCCCGACGCGGTCGACGAACGCCGTCACCGCGGCCTCGTCGCCTTGGACATCGGCGATGACGGAGGTGCTGTTGTTCTCCACCGACCCGGTGAGCCCCAGTTCGGTGGCGAGCCGGTAGACGTACGGCCGGAAACCCACGCCCTGCACGACCCCTTCGACGACCACGTGCAGACGAACCGCTGTTCTCACGGGAGCGGCCATGTAGCACCCCTCAGTCGCTATGGCCTGAGTCACACTATTCGCGGACGCGCGAGCTTCCTATCGCGTGCGCGCACGGCCTGTCCGGATCGCGCAGCGGACTTCCGCGTCGGCGAAACGGTGGAGGCGGCCATGCGGCAGTCGAGCGGGGAGCGGGAGACCTTCTACACGGAGGACCCCGCGGAGGCGTCGGTGCTCATCGGCGAGGTGCTCGCCCCCAACACCTTGACGTTCGGCATCCTGGGAGCCGCCGGGTTCTCGGTGGGCCTGCACGGTGCCCGGCTGCGCGACGTGAGCCTGCTCCGCCTGGCCTTCGGCGTCGCCACGACGGTCGCGTTCGCCGCGTGCGGCGAGTACTTCGCCGTGCACCGGCCGACGGCGGGGACGACGGTGTTCACCAGCGGGGGGTCGACCGGTGAGATCACCAGAGGCGGTGCGCTGGTGACGAGCCCCGCGATGCCGTTGTCACTGCGGTTCGAGCCCGGCTCTCCGCACGACATCGTGCGCATCGAGCGCACCGCGATGGAGCACCACCTGGCGCGCCTGCTCGGAAGGACGCCGCCCCACCCGGTGCACTTCGAGCTGTCGATGGAGCTGGGCAGCACCGCGGCCAGCCGGTGGGACGCAGCCGTGCGATTGCTGCGCACCGAGATCGGCTCGCCGGACTCGCTCGCCCGTCGCGGGATCGGCATCGGCCCGCTCGAGGAGTTTCTGATCAGCAGCCTGCTGCTGGTACAGCCGTCGGACTACCACTCGCAGCTCGTGCGACCGGCCGAACTGCCGGGGCGCCGAGCGGTGCGTCGTGCGGTCGAGTACGTCGAAACCCACCTGTCCCAGCCCGTGGCCCTGGCGGACCTCGCCGGGTACGCGGACATGAGCGTGCGTTCGATCCAGCAGGGGTTCCGGGAGGAGCTCGACACGACGCCGATGGCATACCTGCGCGACCGCCGCCTGGAGCGGGCGCGGGAGGAACTGGTGGACAGCCTTCCGTCCGACGGCGTCTCGGTCGCCGACATCGCGCTGCGATGGGGCTTCAACCACCAGGGCAACTTCTCGATCCTCTACCGCAGGCGGTACGGCGAATCCCCCTCCGAGACCTTGCGCCGGTGAGTCAGGCGGCTGCGTCGGCGGCCACACCCAAGCCGTACCGTCACGGGGTGAGCAACCGCCGCAGGAGCACCGGCCGGACCCGGCATGGCTGAACGAAGACGCGGTACGCCCGCGCGCGAGACGCTCACGACCGTCTTCGCCGAGGACTGGGACGACCAGGACCTGTCAGGCCAGAACCACGATCACGTGGCCTTCGTCGACGTCGACATGAGCGAGATTGCCGCCAGGGGTGCGGTGTTCTCCGAGTGCACCTTCCGGGGTGTCCGCTTCAACGTGTCGGAGCATTCCGACGCCGCCTTCCTGAACTGCACTTTCACTCGCTGCAACTTCTTCGACGCGACTTTCACCGACTGCAAGCTCGTGGGGAGCGTGTTCGACGGGTGCAGCTTCGACCTGGTGAAGGTCGTGGGCGGCGACTGGTCGCTCGTCGGTCTGCCCGGAGCCGATCTGCGCAGGGCTTCCTTCAGCGGAGTGAGGATGCGCGAGGCCGATCTCACGGGTGCGCGCTGTGAGGGTGCCGTCCTTCGCGGAGTGGATCTGTCCGGCGCCTGGCTGGACAGCGCCGACCTCTCCCGGTGTGATCTGCGCGGGAGTGATCTGTCCTCCCTGGATCCGCTCACCGTGGAGATGAGAGGTGCGCTGATCGAGCCCGACCAGGCCCTCGTGATCGCGGCCGGGCTGGGTTTGAAGGTGGGCTGGCCGGCGCGTCAGGCAGCGTCGACCGGATTCCGCTCGGCTACATCCGGCAAGCCCTGCCCACCAGAGCACGTGGACGACAAGGGGCGCCGCAGCAACTCGGACCGCTCACTCCCTCGGGGCGAGTGAGCGCTCACTCCACTGTGCGACCGCCTCGGTCAGCACGCCCGCGAACTCCTGCAGGCGATGGGTCACGTCGCCGTGCGCACCGGCCAGCGCGACGGCCGCGACCACCGACCCCTCCTCCCGCACGGGAGCGGCGACCGCGGTGATCCCGCGCAGCATCGGTCCGCTGTCACCGAGCAGGTGCCCTCGTTCGCGGATGCGCTCCAACTCGGTGAGCAGCGCGACGGCGGCTCGGGGGTCGTCACCCAGCTCCTCTGCGACGATCTCGTGGCGGTCACGATCCGGCAGGTGCGCGAGAAGCACCCTGCCCACCGCGGTTTCGGGCAACGGCGTGCGCAGCTGCCGGACGGTCAGGTAGTTGAACGGGTCGTCGGTGCCCGCCCAGTCCACGTACACCGACGCGTCACCGACCCTCACCGCCAGAACGGCGCTGGCGCCGGTTCGCTCCGCGAGTTCGACGAGGTCGGAGTGCCGGACGACGCCCACCGGCGAGTGGCCCGCACGCAGCGAGAGCAGGTACGGCGCGGGTCCGAGCACGAAGCGGTGCTCGTCCTCGTC
>DASYMV010000117.1:0-8023 GCA_036008865.1 Pseudonocardiaceae bacterium
AGCCGGACGGCACGACGACGACGATCGAGTTGCCGCCCGTTCCGGCCTCGGAGCCGCCGCCGCCGACGGACCAGCCCCCGAACGAATCGCCGGTGCAGACGTCGTCCTCGTCGAGTTCGCCGGCGGAACCGCCGCCCGGAAACACGTCGTCGACGGATACACCGCCGACGTCGAACTGAGGCCGGCACATAACGAGCGCGGTCACCTGAAGGTGACCGCCAATCACACGAAAGAGTGGTAGACGGCCTCCATCATGAGGTTGTCGCCGCTCAGCGCCGATAACTCGAACGCAAGGCCATCCATCCGGGTTCCCACGCAGGAGATGGTGTGTTCGAGGAAGATCATCCGGAGTCACCGAAGAAGGTGTCTTCGGCGGTGCTGCTGGCGGCCGGCGGAGTCGTCGTGGCCACCCTGTTCGCAACGGTCGCGTCGATGCTCGCCGCCGACGGTCGGCCCGAACCCGAAGTGCCGAACGCCGGAGCTGAGGTCAACCACGACGCCTCGGAGACGAGCGCCTCGTTGAGCGTCGCGCCCGATGGCAGCACGAAGACCGTGCTGGTGACCGTGTCACCGTCGAGCAGCGCGAAGCCGAGCGTCGCCGAGAAGCACGAGCACCAGGTCGCGGCGCCGGACGGTCAGGGCACGCAGGCGCAAGCGCAGGAGCCGAACGCCGCTCCGGAGCCCGCGCCGGCTGCCGGGCCGAGCGAGGCGCCGATCACGACGACGCCGCAGAGCAACCCGCCGACGTCGTTCACCCCACCGCCCACGTCGACTCCGTCCTCCACCGCGACGACCACTTCCACGTCGACGTCGTCCGCGTCAGCCCCGGCCGAGTCCTGACGGGCGATCACGACTCGAAGCGGTAGCCCATGCCCGGCTCGGTCACGAGGTGACGCGGACGCGAGGGCTCCGGCTCGAGCTTGCGACGCAGTTGCGCCAGGTAGACCCGCAGGTAGTGGGTCTCCTTGGCGTAGGCGGGCCCCCACACCTCCTGCAGCAACTGCTTCTGGGTGACCAGTCGCCCCTTGTTGCGGACCAGGATCTCCAGCAGGCCCCACTCCGTGGGGGTCAGGTGCACCTCGGCGCCGTCCTTGAGCACCTTCTTGGCGGCGAGGTCGACGGTGAACGAGGCCGTCTCGATCACCGCGTCCTCGCCGTCCGGTGGTTCCGAGGTGGACCGGCGGACGGCGGCCCGCAGTCGTGCGAGCAGTTCGTCCATGCCGAAGGGCTTCGTGACGTAGTCGTCGGCCCCGGCGTCGAGCGCCTCGACCTTGTCCGACGAGTCGCTTCGCGCGGAAAGCACGATGATGGGGATCCTGGTCCAGCCCCGCAACCCGGCGATCACCTCGGTGCCGTCCAGGTCGGGCAGCCCGAGATCGAGCACCACGACGTCCGGCTTGCCGTCGGCAGCCGCCTTCAGCGCGGCCGTCCCGTCGTGGGCGGTGAGCACCTGATAGCCCCTGGCCGCGAGGTTGATCCGCAACGCTCGGACGATCTGCGGCTCGTCGTCCACCACCAGGACCTTGGTCATGCGTGGACCGCCTCGTGGAAGGCCGGAAGGGACACGACGATCGTGAGGCCACCGCCCGGTGTGTCCTCCGCCCTGATCGTGCCCCCCATGGCTTCGGTGAAGCCCTTCGCCACACTCAGGCCGAGCCCGACTCCCGGTGTCGCGTCACGGTCCCCCAATCGCTGGAAGGGCGCGAAGACCTCCGCCGCGGCGCCCTTCGGCAACCCCTTGCCGTGGTCGACCACCCGGAGTTCGACGTGGTCGGCGTGCGCACTCGCCCGGACGGCCACGGCGGGCTCGTCGTCGGTCAACGCACCGTCGCGGTCCGGGTTGAGCGTGCGCGCGGAGCCGCCCAGCCCGTGCCGCAGCGCGTTGTCGACGACGTTCGCGACCACGCGTTCGAGCAGTCCGATGTCACCGCGCACCGGGGCGAGCTGCTCGTCCACGTCGACCGCGACGGCACCGCGGCCGTCCACACCGGACAGTGCGCGTGCGACCACCTCGTCGAGCCCGACCGGCCGCAACAGCGGGTGCACCGCTCCGGTCGCGAGGCGCGAGGAGTCGAGAAGGTTGTCCACCAGCCCGGCCAGCCGGTCCGCGGACTCCTCGACGGTTGCGAGAAGTTCGGCCGTGTCCTGTCTCGACAGCTCGAGCTCCGAATCGCGCAGACTGCCCACGGCCGCCTTGATGGAGGTCAAGGGCGTGCGCAGGTCGTGGCCGACGGCGGACAGCAGGGCGGTGCGCAGCTCGGTCGTCTCGGCGCGCCGCTGCGCCTCTCGCGTCTGGTCCGCCATCCGCTGCTGGCGCAACGCGAGCAGCGCCTGACCCGCTGCGGCCTCCAGCACGCGTCGGTCGGAGGCCGGCAGTGAACGGCCGCGCAGCGCGAGGTGCACCTCCGGTGTCACCGGAACGTCCACATCGGCCTCGTCCGGCTCGTCGCACGGTCGAGGCCCGGCGCACGCCACGCGCTGCCACTCGCCCTTGTCCTTCTCCAGCAACGCGACCGAGGTCAGGCCGAAGTTCTCCCGCACCTTCTCGAGCAGGCGACCCAACGGGTACGGGCTGGTCAGCACGGTGCGCGCGTAGGAGGCGAGCAACGTCGCCTCGGTCCGCGCCCGTGCCGCCTGCTCGGCGCGCCGGGCGGCGCGGTCGACCACCAGCGCGACCATCACCGCGACCACCACCATCGCGACGAGCGTCACGACGTTCTGCTGCGCGTCGACGGTGAAGGTGAAGAACGGCTCGGTGAAGAAGAAGTTCAGCAGCACCGCGGACAGGACCGCGGCGAGCAACGCGGGGCCCAGGCCGCCGGCTAGCGCGACCACCACCGTGACGAGCAGGTAGCCGACGACGTTCGTGGACAGGATCAGGTTGTTCCTCATCAGCACGCCGAAGAGCGTCGCCACCGCGGGCAACACGACGGCGAGAGCCCAGCCCACCACCCGGCGAGACGGCTTGAGGGGACTGCGGGCCAGGCTCGCCTTGAACCGGCCACCTGAGTGCTCGTGGGTCACCATGTGCACGTCGATCGGCCCGGATTCCTGCAACACGGTCGCGCCGATGCCCTCCGAGAACACCCTCGCCAACCGGGACCGTCGTGACGTGCCCAGCACCAGTTGCGTGGCATTGGCGCCGCGGGCGAACTCGAGCAGCGCGGTCGGCACGTCGTCGCCGATCACGGTGTGGAAGGTGGCGCCGAGGTCCTCGGTCAGCTTTCGGTACAGGCCGACTGCTCCGGGATCGACGTAGGCGAGACCGTCGCCGCGCAGGACGTGCAGCACGAGCAGTTCGGCACCTGCGCGGTTGGCGATCCGGCGTGCGCGCCGGATGAGCGTCTCGCTCTCCTTGCCGCCGGTGATGGCCACGACGACCCGCTCGCGCGCCTCCCAGGTGTCGGTGATCTGTTGCTCCGCGCGGTAGCGCAGCAGCGCCACGTCGACCTGGTCGGCGACCCACAGCAACGCGATCTCTCGCAGCGCGGTGAGGTTGCCGGGGCGGAAGTAGTTCCCGAGCGCCGCGTCGATCTTGTGTGCGGGGTACACGTTGCCGTGCGCGAGCCTGCGCCGCAGCGCCTCCGGAGTGATGTCGACGAGTTCGATCTGCTCGGCACGCCGCACGACCTCGTCGGGCACGGTCTCCTGCTGCGGCACGCCGGTGATCCGCTGGACGACGTCGTTGAGGCTGTCGAGGTGCTGCACGTTGACCGTGGACAGCACGTCGACACCCGCTTCGAGGAGTTCCTCGACGTCCTTCCAGCGCTTGTCGTTGCGGGAGCCGGGGATGTTGGTGTGTGCCAGCTCGTCGACGACCGCGACCTCCGGCTTGCGAGCGAGGACCGAATCGACGTCCATCTCGTCGAAGTCGACACCGCGGTGCGACATGTGCTTGCGCGGCACGACTTCCAGGCCCTTGAGCAGCTCGGCGGTCTTCGGGCGGCTGTATGTCTCCACGAGGCCCACCACGACGTCGGTGCCCCGCTCGCGGCGGCGGTGCGCTTCACCGAGCATGGCGAAGGTCTTGCCGACCCCAGGGGCGGCGCCGAGGTAGATGCGCAGCTCACCACGCCTGCGCTTCCCGTTTCCGCCGTCGCTCACGCTGCCAGTCTGCTCCCGATCGCCCTCACCCGTCCGGACCATCTCCACAGTGCTGCGCCTAGTGGCCGGCGGCCTTCTGCACGGCCAGGTTCAGCGGGAGCACGTTGACGCCGGGGGCACCGAGCACGTCGAGACCACGGCCGGTGGTGTTCGCGGTGACCAGTTCACGCACCTTCGCCTCCGGCACACCGGTTTCGCGGGCGACCCTGGGCACCTGCAGTTCGGCATAGGCCGGGCTGATCTGCGGGTCGATGCCCGACCCCGACGCGGTGACCGCGTCCGCGGGGACCGCGGACGCGGTCACGCCCTCGCGCTTGGCGATGGCGTCCTTCCGTTGCTGAACGACCGCCAGGTAGTCCGCGTTGTCCAGGGCCTTGTTCGTGCCACCCGAGGTGGACGGGTCGCCCGGTCCGAGCGGGCCCTTGGCCGAGGCGGAGGGCCGGTTGTGGAACCACGGGTCGTGCGCCGGATCTGCCGGAACCGGGTCCACGCCGATCAGCGACGAGCCGACCGCCTGCCCGTTCTGCGTGATGACGGAGCCCTCTGCGTTGGCCTGGAGGCCGGGCAGCCTGCTCACGCCCCACACCGCGAACGGGTAGAGGATCCCGGTGATCACCGTGAGGAGCAGCATCACCCGCAGTCCGGCGAGGCTCTGCTTGACGAAGTTGTTCACCTGCATCACCCGATTCCTGGAATGTGACGGACCAGCAGGTCGATCAGGAAGATGCCGATGAACGGCGTGATGAGGCCGCCGAGTCCGTAGATCAGGAGGTTTCGCCGCAGCAACGCCCGTGCGCTCGACGGCCGGTAACGGACACCTCGCAGGGCCAGCGGGATCAGCGCGACGATGATCAGGGCGTTGAAGACGACCGCCGAGAGGATCGCCGACTGCGGCGTGGCCAGCCCCATGATGTTCAGCTTGCCGAGCTGAGGGTAGATCGCGACGAACATCGCGGGGAGGATGGCGAAGTACTTCGCGAGATCGTTCGCGATGCTGAACGTGGTCAACGCACCACGCGTGATCAACAACTGCTTGCCGATCGCCACGATCTCGATGAGCTTGGTCGGGTCGGAGTCGAGGTCGACCATGTTCCCGGCTTCCTTGGCCGCCGAGGTGCCCGTGTTCATGGCGACTCCGACGTCGGACTGGGCGAGCGCGGGCGCGTCGTTGGTGCCGTCACCGGTCATCGCGACGAGCTTGCCGCCCTCCTGCTCCTTGCGGATCAGGGCCATCTTGTCCTCGGGCTTGGCCTCGGCGAGGTAGTCGTCGACACCGGCCTGCCCCGCGATCGCCTTGGCGGTCAACGGGTTGTCACCAGTGATCATGACCGTCTTGATGCCCATCGCGCGCAGCTCGTCGAAGCGCTCGGCCATGCCCGGCTTGACCACATCGGCCAGGCGGATGACACCGCGCACCGCGGCCTGGCCGTCGGAGGCTTCGGCGCACACGAGCGGGGTGCCGCCCTGCTGGCTGATGTCGTCGACGATGCGGTTCACCTCGTCCGGCACGGTGCCCCCGCGCTCGCCGACCCAGGCGTACACCGCACTGGCCGCGCCCTTGCGCACCACCCGGCCGTCCAGGTCGATGCCGCTCATGCGGGTCTGGGCGGTGAACGCCACGAACTCGCCCGACCGTTCCGCCGGGGTCGAGTCCGGCGCGAGGCCGAACTTCTCCGCGCACAGGTCGACGATGCTGCGTCCCTCGGGAGTGCCGTCGGCGAGGCTGGACAGGCGTGCAGCCCGCGCCAGCTCGTCCACAGTGGACGCCCTGACCGGGATGAGCTCGGTGGCCCGCCGGTTGCCGTAGGTGATGGTGCCCGTCTTGTCCAGCAACAGCGTGCTGACATCACCCGCCGCCTCCACAGCGCGACCGGACATCGCCAGCACGTTGCGCTGCACCAGGCGGTCCATGCCGGCGATACCGATCGCCGAGAGCAACGCGCCGATGGTGGTCGGGATCAGGCACACCAGCAACGCGGTCAGCACGATCACGGACTGCTGCTTGCCGGAGTAGCCGGCCATCGGCTGCAGTGCGACGACCGCGAGCAGGAAGATGATGGTCAGCACCGCGAGGAGGATCGTCAGCGCGATCTCGTTGGGTGTCTTCTGCCGCGCCGCACCCTCGACGAGGGCGATCATCCGGTCGACGAACGACTCGCCGGGCTTGGTGGTGATCTGCACGACGATGCGGTCGGACAGCACTGTGGTGCCGCCGGTGACCGCGGACCGGTCGCCACCGGATTCCCGGATGACGGGGGCCGACTCACCCGTGATGGCCGATTCGTCGACCGTCGCGATGCCCTCGACGACGTCGCCGTCGCCGGGGATGACCTGTCCGGCCTCCACGACGACGAGGTCTCCGACGCGCAGGTCGACGCCCGGCACCTGCTCCTCGCTGCCGTCCGCGGCCAGGCGTCGTGCGACCGCCTCCTTCTTGCTGCGGCGCAGGCTGTCGGCCTGTGCCTTGCCACGGCCTTCGGCCACCGCCTCCGCCAGGTTGGCGAAGAGCACTGTGAACCACAGCCAGGCGGCAACACCGATCGAGAACATGCTGGGCTGACCGATGGCGAACACGGTGACCAGCACCGAGCCCACCCACACCACGAACATCACCGGGTTGCGGAGCTGATGCCGCGGGTTGAGCTTGCGCAGCGCATCGGGCAGTGAGGTCAGCAACTGCCGGGGGCGAAACGCCCCGGCGGCCACCGCGTGCCCGAGGTTCTCGGCGTGACGCCGGCGAGCTTCCTCCGGCGTGCGCTGCGGCGTTTCGGTGGTCGTGGTCATGCGAGGGCCTCCGCGACGGGACCGAGAGCGAGGGCCGGCACGAAGGTCAGCGCGGCGACGAGCAGCACGGTGCCGCCGAGCATCGAGGCGAACAGCGGACCGGTGGTGGGGAGCGTTCCAGCCGTCTCCGGCACCTTCTTCTGACTCGCGAGCCCACCGGCCAGCGCGAGCACCGCGAGGATGGGGATGAACCGGCCGAGCACCATGCACGTGCCGAGCGTCGCCTGGAAGAAATTGCTCGTGACGGTGAGCCCGGCGAAGGCGCTGCCGTTGTTGTTGGAAGTCGAGGTGTAGGCGTAGAGCACCTCGGACAACCCGTGCGCGCCGGGATTGTTCAGGGCGTCGCGGGTGGAGGGCAGTGCGATGGCAAGGCCCGTGCCCACCAACACCAGCAGCGGCATGGCCAGGAAGGAGATCGACGCGTAGGTGACCTCGCGACGTCCCAGCTTCTTGCCCAGGTACTCGGGCGTGCGGCCGACCATGAGCCCGGCGAGGAACACGGCGATGATCGCCATCACGAGGATTCCGTAGATGCCGGTGCCGACTCCGCCCGGCGAGATCTCACCGAGCATCATGTGGAACATCGGACCGCCGCCACCGAGCCCGGTGAAGCTGTCGTGCATCGCGTTGACCGCGCCGGTCGAGGTGCCGGTGGTGCTCGTCGCGAACAGTGTGGAGGCCGGGATGCCGAAGCGGGTCTCCTTGCCCTCCATCGCTCCACCGGCCAACATCGCGACTGGTTCGTTCGCGTGTGCCTCCGCCCACCAGGTGACCGTGAGGATGCCGCCCCACAGCACCGTCATCACCGAGAGCAGCACGTGTCCCTGCCGCCGGTTGCCGACCATCAAGCCGACGGTGCGGGTCAGGCTCACCGGGATCACCAGCAGCAGGAAGATCTCGATCAGGTTGGTCCACGAACTCGGGTTCTCGAACGGGTGGGCGGAGTTGGCGTTGAAGATGCCACCGCCGTTCGTGCCCAGTTCCTTGATCGCTTCCTGGCTGGCAGCCGGCGCGAGCGCGATGGTGTGCTGCGCACCGTCCGGCCCCGTGACGTCAACGCCCTTGGACAGGCTCATCACGGTGCCCAGCGCCACCAGCACGATGGCGAAGACGAAGGCGATGGGAAGCAGAATCC
>DASYMV010000118.1:0-2490 GCA_036008865.1 Pseudonocardiaceae bacterium
ACTACGTGGCGTGGTTGCTGTTCGGATCCGCGGCGCTCTTCGCCCTGGTGCTCTGACGCGGCTCAGCTCGACCAGAGTGCCCGTACCTCGTCGGCGACGGCTGCAGCCTGCCGGTAGCCGGCCGTGGCGGACTCCGGGCGCGTCGCCGGATCGAGGGGGTTCACGCCGAACGCGGCCGTGGACGCCTCGTCGGCGCTGACGAGGTGCACGCGCGCCGACCGCTCCAGCTGTTGCACCTCCTCGGTGACGCCGGGGAACGGGCTTCCCGCGGGCGGCAGCAGAGGTGCGACGATCAGCACGCGATCGCAGCCCTCGGCGAGATCCGCGTTCGTGATCGACCGCACGCCTCCGTCGACGTACCGCGCGCCGTCGATCGTGACCGGCGGCCACACCCCCGGCACCGCACAGCTCGCGCTGACGGCGTCCACCAGTCCCACACCGGAGCCCCGGTTGAAGGCGACCCAGTCACCGCTCGTGGCGTCGACGGCGGTCACGAGCAACGTTCGCCGCGGCCACTCGTGGGATGGCAGACGTGCCGCGATGATCTCCCGCCGCTCGGCCTCCGGAACGGTGTCGGTGGCCAGGGCGAGGGCACCGATCCGCGCCCGCACCTCCCGTGGGCTCGTGGCCCCGGACGTCGCCTCGAGGAATGCGAGCCCCAGACGCTCCATGTCGATGTCGATCGGCTTCTCGAGGCCATCACCGTTCGCGAGCTGAGCCGCGTGCAGATCCGGCAGGCTCGCGCCGTGCGCGATCAGCGCGCCGACCACGGATCCGGCGGATGTTCCCACGACGACATCGGCATCGGTGATGTCGACCCCGCGCTCCCGCAGGCCGGCCAGCAGTCCGATCTCCCAAGCGATCCCGGCCAGGCCTCCGCCGCCCAGCACCAACGCACGCGACACGTGATCTCCTCTTGTCAGACGGAACGGGCGATGCCCCGGACGGCGTCCACCAGCCGGTCAACATCGGACTCGTCGGTGTAGGGCGCGATGCCCGCGCGCACGGCGCCCGTGTCGCCGAGGCCGAGCCAGCGGGAGCACTCGAGCGCGTAGAAGTGGCCTGCCGGAGCGTTGACGCCCTGATCGCCGAGCCGCCGGTGGACGACGCCGGGTTCGACGCCGTCGACGGAGAACAGCACCGTGGGCGTGCGGCGGCGGTCAGGCGAGCCGTGCAGGACGACCCCGGCGATCTCGGACAGTCCGGATTCCAGGCGCTCGCGCAACGCGGTCTCGTGCTCGTCCAGTGCTTCCACCGACGTGACCAACCGGTCGCGCGCCGATCCGGTGCCCGGCACGAGGCCGGCGAGGAACCGGACGGCCGCGGTCGTCCCGGCCAGGAGCTCGTAGGGAAGCGTGCCGAGTTCGAACCGCTCCGGCACCGCGTCGGTCGACGGCATCAGCTTGTCCGGGTGCAGCGACTCGAGCAGGTCCTCGCTCGCCGCCACGAGGCCGAGGTGCGGGCCGAGGAACTTGTACGGCGAGCACGCGTAGAAGTCCGCGCCCAGCGCGGTGACGTCGACCGGGGCGTGCGGCGTCAGGTGTACGCCGTCGACGTAGACCAGCGCACCGGCGTCGTGCGCGGTCCGCGTGATCACGGGGATGTCAGGTCGGGTGCCGAGGAGGTTGGACGCCGCGGTCACCGCGACGAGCCTGGTCCGGTCCGACAGCAGATTCGCGATCGCTTCGGCGGGAAGCTCGCCCGTGGACCGGTCGAAGCCCGCCCAGCGCACGGTCGCACCGCTGGCCTGCGCCGCGTGCACCCAGGGACGGATGTTCGCGTCGTGGTCGAGCCTGGTGACGACCACCTCGTCGCCGGGTCCCCAGTTCTTCGCGAGGGTCCGCGCGAAGTCGTAGGTCAACTGGGTCATGCTGCGGCCGAACACGATGCCGCTGCTGGTGGCGCCGAGCAGGTCGGCGGCCGCCCGGCGGGCCGTCACGACGATCTCCTCGGCGCGGCGCTCCGACGCGGTGACCGAACCGCGATTGGAGACCGCCGAGCGCAGCGCACCCGCGACGGCGTCGGCGACCACGTCCGGCACCTGTGAACCACCGGGACCGTCGAAGTGGGCCGCACCCTCGTCCAGAGCGGGGAAGTGCGCGCGCACCGCGGCGACGTCGTAGTGCACGAAGTCTCCTCTCAGACCACCAGCCTCGCCGATCACTCTATGCAGATCGCGCGTCCGGCGTCGGCTCACAGCCACGCGGCGACGCCACCGTGGCCTGAGCAGGTTCCACTCCGGTGCTGGCTGAAGCTGTACGTGCCGTCGTGACACCGGGCCGTTGCACCGGCGGGTGCGGCGGGCGCCTGCTGCGGGCGGTGCACGCAGTTGCCGTCGATGTTCACGTACGAGTCGCTGCCACAAGCCGCAGGTGCCGGTGCCGGTGCCGGTGCATGCACCGGTGCGGGCGGGGCGGGTGTGTTCTGCACGGGCTGCGGGGCGGGTGCCGGTGCAGCCGTGGCGACGGGCGCGGTGGTCGCGGTGCTGGT
>DASYMV010000119.1:0-9134 GCA_036008865.1 Pseudonocardiaceae bacterium
CGACGGCGCCGTCGTCGTTGCCCATCCGGCAGGTGCCCACCGGGTGGTACAGGGTGTGCGAGTGCCTCCGGATCGCCGTGTCGGTCCGCTCAGCAGCGCTGACCTCGTTGCCGGGCTGCATGTAGCCCTGGACGTATCGGGACAACGCCGGTGCGGCGAGGATCTGCTCGCTCAACTCCATGCCCGACCGCATCGCGGCCATGTCGGCGCCTTCGGGGTCAGACAGGTACCGCGGGTCGATCCTCGGCGCGCTGAAGGGGTCGGCCGAGGCGAGGGTGACTTCGCCGCTGCTGCGCGGACGCACCAGGATCGGACCGACCGTGATGCCGTGTCCGGTCGGCTTGGCCAGTCCCTCGCCGACGAACGGCGCCGGCGCGAAGATGAGTTCGAGGTCGGGCAACGGCAACGCGTCGTCGCTGCGCACGAAGCCGTACGCCTCCGCGACGTTCGAGGTGAGCATTCCGCGCTGGCGGGTCAGGTACCGGACCAGCTGCCGGGGTGACTGGGCGGCGTAGAGCGTGTCCTTGCTGCTGGAATGGGCGATCAACGCGGAGACCAGGTGGTCCTGGAGGTTCTGCCCCACCTCGGGCAGGTTCTGCGCGACCTCGATCCCGTGCGCCCGCAGCTGGCCGGCGGGTCCGATGCCCGAGAGCATCAGCAGCTGCGGCGTGTTGATCGCGCCACCGCAGAGGATCACTTCGGAGCCGGCCCGCGCGACTCGCACGGCGCCGGAGTGCACGTATTCGACGCCTGTGGCACGCGTGCCTTCCAGACGCACCTTGGTCGTGTGCGCGCCGGTGAGGATGGTCAGGTTCGGCCGGCGCTTCGCCGGACGCAGATAGCCGTCGACGGTGCTCCACCGGCGTCCGCGACGCTGGCTGACCCTGGTCTGGGCGACGCCCTCCGGCTGCGCGCCGTTGACCTCGGCGCCACTCGTCCGCGGCACCCCGACCTGTTCACAGGCCTGCAGAAACGCCTCGGTGAGCGGGCTCGGGGAGCGCTGCTCGCTCACGGCCATCGGTCCACCGCGGCCCTGATGATCCCCGGCCGCGGCCTCGGTGTCCTCGATGCGGCGGAAGTAGTTCAACACCGACTCGTAGGACCAGCCGGGACCTGCGTGCTCGGCCCACTCGTCGTAGTCGGCGGCGAAGCCGCGCACCCACATCATCGCGTTGATCGACGAGCAACCGCCGAGCATCTTGCCGCGCGGCCAGAAGATCCGGCGTCCGGCGAGCGCGGGCTGCGGCTCGGTGAAGTAGTCCCAGTCGAGGTCGGTCCGGTAGAGGGTGGAGAAGGCCGCGGGGATGTGGATGGCCTGCTTGCGGTCGGTAGGACCGGCTTCCAGCAACAGCACCCGGCAGCCGGGGTCCTCGGTCAGGCGGGCCGCCAGTGCCGCGCCCGCGGAGCCCGCACCCACTATGACGTAGTCGAAGTGGTCTTTCATCAGTGGTCTCCTCGGCAGGTCATCGGATCCGAAGGGCCTTGAGGGCCTTCAACGACAAGGTGAACAGTGCGGCGTGGCGCTGCTGGCTCAACCCGAACGCGGGGTCGAAACCGAGCACGTGCTGACTCGCGACGGACTGCGGCTCGGTGTACTTGAGAAGGCCCGCGGACCCGTGCCTGCGTCCCAGACCGGACTCCTTCATGCCCCCCATCGGGCCACCCTGCGACGCGTAGGCGGAGGCGTACCCCTCGTTGATGTTGACCGTGCCGGCCTGCACGCGTGCGGCCAGCCGTCGCGCGCGTTTGACGTCGCGGCTGAAGATGCTGGCGTTCAGCCCGTATTGCGTGTCGTTGGCAGCCCTGACGGCCTCGTCCTCGTCTGCGAAGGGGTACACCGACACGACCGGCCCGAACGTCTCTTCGCGGCACAGCGGGATGTCGGGGGTGACGTCGGTGAGCACGGTGGGCTCGTAGAAGAACGGGCCCATGTCAGGGCGCGGCCTGCCACCGGTCACGACGGTCGCGCCGCCCTGACGCGCGGCGTCGACGGCCGCGGCCACGTTGCGCAACTGCTTTTCCGAGGTCAGCGATCCGACGTCGGCGGTGAAGTCCAGTTCGGAGCCGAGGCGAAGCTGCCTGGTCCGCTCGGCGAAGCGGGCCACGAACTCGGAGTGGACGGACTCGTGCACGTAGATGCGTTCCATGGAGACGCACAGCTGCCCCGCGCTGCTGAAGCAGGCGCGGACCGCGGCTTGCACGGTCTTGTCCAGGTCGGCGTCGGCGAGCACCAGCATCGGGTTCTTGCCGCCCAGCTCCAGCGAGCACCCGATCAGCCGCCGTGCGGCCTGCTCGGCGATGGCCCTGCCGGCCGCCGTGGAACCGGTGAAGCCGATGTAGTCGGCGTGCTCGATCATCGGCGCACCCACGTCGACGGGGTTGCCGAGCACGACCTGCCACAGCGCGGCCGGCAGGCCCAGCTCCACCAGCAGCGCGCGCGGCCACAGGCTGGACAACGCGGTCTGGGTGTCCGGCTTGTGCACCACGGCGTTGCCCGCGAGCAACGCCGGTACCACGTCCATGGCCAACGCGAACGGGTAGTTCCACGGCGTGATCGTTCCCACGACACCCTTGGGCAATGGCGTCTCGACCGTGCGGGTCAGGATCGGCAACGCTCCGGCCCGGCGGCGGGGCCGCAGCAGCCTCTCCGCGTGGCGGGCGTAGTACAGCGTCGAGGTGGCCGCGTCGAGGAGCTCCTCGAACGCGTGCAGCCGCGCCTTGCCGGTCTCCCACTGGATCAGATCCAGGACCTCGTGCTGCCGGGACAGCATCAGGTCGTACAGCCGCAGGAACGGCTTGATCCTGCGGCGAACGGGAGTGGCCGCCCACTCGCGCTGGGCCTCCCGTGCGGCGATGAAGGCGTCCGTCACGTCCGAGGCCGTCGACTGCGGCAGCGTGGCGAGCGGACCGCCGGTGAACGGTGCGATCGTCGTGACGGGTTCGCCGGTCGCGACCACGTCGGCCGTCAGCTCGCGCACGAGCGCAGGATCCAGTGGCAGAGCATCGTCGTTGGTGGGCCGGCCGGACGGCCGGACAACGGAACGGGTCATGGAGTTCTCTCCACACTGTTTGCGCAACGTGACGGGAAGCGGTGTGACCAGGCGAGGCGGGCCGGGTGAGGGCTGCTCCGCACGGCTCAACGGGTACGCCGGTGGCACATATGATGGAGACCACACCGGCTGGCGAACATAGGCGGCCGCAGCGGAAGCGGAGCGCGCTTTTGTGCGGCCGCACAATCGTGCTCGGTGTGCAGGCCCTTACACTCCGTACGTGACAGCGTCGTCATCGCCTACCGAACGAACGGCTGAACTGGCCCGCAACCTCCTGCCCGAGGTGGACGAGCTCGCGGCGCGGCTCGTCGCGAGGATCTCCGCCGAGGACGACTTCTACCGGGACAGCGGCGTGGTGGACCACGCGCAGTTGCTGGACGCCTGCCGGGACAACCTGCGCATGGTCCTCGGGCAACTCGCCGAGAACAGCCCGATGAGGCTCGACGCAGCACGGGCCGCTGGGCGGCTCAAGGCGGAGCAGGGCGCGCCGCTGGCCGCCGTCCTGCACGCGTTCCGGCTCGGCGGCCGGTTCGTCTGGGAGACCCTGCTGTCCGAGGCCGGAGATCACGCGCACGAAGCCTTGCTGCACGCGGCCTCGGACATGTGGGCGATCATCGACGCGTACTCCGACGCCGCGGCGGACGGCTTCCGCAACACGGTGTCCGAGCGCGCGATGAGGGACGCCCGGTCACGGGACATGATGCTCGCGGCGTTGCTCGACGGAAACCTGCGGGACACCACCAAGCTGTGGGAGAGCAGTCGCGCGCTGCGGATTCCACACCGTGGCACCTTCCTCGTGGCCAGCGCCGAGGTGGTCGATCACGGGGTGGAGCCGTTGCCGGACATCGAGCAGCGCCTGTCCGAGTTGCGCGTGCGATCGGTGTGGCGGCTGGACGCCGAGGCCCAGGTCGGCCTGCTGAGCCTCCCCTCGCCCGCATCGGAGCGCGCGGTCAGCGACACCTTCGACGAGCTCGCGGTGTCCCGCGTCGGGCTCAGCAACCTGTTCGGCACGCTCGAGCACGCAGCGGGGGCCTCCCACCAGGCTCGGCTCGCCTGTCGGTGCGCGCCTCCGGGTAGCGCTGCCGCGGTGCGTTACGAAGAGGTTCCGCTGCCACTGCTGCTCGTCCGGCTTCCCGAGGCCGGCGAGCAGTTGGCCCAACAGGTGCTCGGCCCCCTGCTGGCGCTGCCCCACCAGGAGCAGCACATGCTGTTCGACACCCTCGAGGCCTGGTACGCAGCCGGTGGATCGACCACCGCCGCCGCTTCCCGGCTCTACTGCCACCGCAACACCGTGCTGTACCGGTTGCGTCGCGTCGAGGAGCTGACCAACCGGGCGTTCACGAACCCGGTGGCCGCCGCCGAGCTCTACGTCGCCCTGCAAGCGGTCCGACTGCTCACGTCCGGCTCGATCGCCGCGGGAGGGTTCGCCGCCGCTCCGGCGATGCCACCAGGCTGATCCACGCAATGCCGTTCACCTTGCGGCGCAGGGACTTCACCGGGCAAGACCCTCGCACCGTGCCAACGACAGATGTTGAGCGCCAACTGCAACTCGAACGCGTTGCGTTCCAAGGTGATCCCGTACTTGTCGATGGCCTGTTGGACGCGGTGGTGCACGGTGTTGCGGTGCGCCACGAGCTGTTCGGCCGTCGCGGCGTAGCTGTGGTTCGTCGCCAGGAAGACCCGCAGGGTCTCGCGAAGCGACTCCAGCCGGCGGTCGTTCACCGCCAGTCCACCGAGGGTGTCAGCCACGAAATCAGCCAGCTCCTGCGGTTCGGTGACCATCAGCGCGATGGATGCGATCTGCGCGAACGCCAGCGCCCTCGGTGCGGTGTCACCCGCTGACAACGCGAGCGCCTTCGCCCTGGCGGCATTGCGAACGCTCCGGCGGAACCCCTCCAGCCCCTGGCGGGGGTTGCCGATGGCGATCCGCACCGGGAGGTTCGCGCGCTCCAACTGCCTGCCGACGAGATCGGCGTCGACCACCTGGTTGGCGTTCACCGCGAACCAGATTCGCACGTCCCTCTCGTCGGTCGGCACGGACAGGGCACCGCTGTGCGAGTTGAAGAGCTTGTGCAGCAACGAACTCGTCCAGTCGAAGATGCCGACCACGTCGTCGGACGCGATGGGGCCGTCGATCCAGCCCTCCACCGCGAGATGGGTCCCGTTGACGCGATACCCCAGCGCGGTCTCTGCCTGCTTGACGTCGGGCGAAGGGTCGTGCAGCAGCTGTGTGACCCAGTGCTGGCGGAGAACTCCCCTGCTGCTCACCCAGCGTTCGCGTTCCTCCTCGCAGGCGTGGCCGACTTGCTCGCACACCCGGTCGACGTAGGCCGCGGTGATGTTCACCAATGCGATCATCGTCTTCGACGTGTCGCCGCGCTGGAGCTTCACCGCCTCCTCGAGACAGACGTTGAGGAACCGTGCCTGCCCCAGGCGGTAGGCCCGGAGCAACGCCGACAGCGAGACGTCGCGCTGGGCGAGCCGACGAGCGTAGGAGGTGGCCGACCACGGCGCGGCCACGGTGTGCGGGTCGATGTCGTTGCCGAGGACGTGCAGCGCGGTCACGATGTTCTCGGTGATGCTCGCCCTGAGCATTCCGCGCAACCGCTCATCGTGGTCGAGGTCCGCGATCTCCTCCTCGGTCCTCGCGATCAACGCCTCGATGAATTCTTCCCGGTGCGGCAGAACGGCACGCGCGACCAGCACCACAGGATCCGGCGGTGCACCCATGTGGTTCTCCCAGATGTGACGTGAGCCATAGGCAGAGGAACTGAATCCCATGACGCCGTTTGTGCGCGAAGCACACGGCGACGATTCAGGTCGGGTGCGCGCTCAGCCGGAAGGTGTGGCGGTGGCCCCTTCGCCCATTGCGAGCACGCCCTGCTGCACGGCTTTGGCCACCGTCTCGGCCCTGGTGCTCGTACCCAATTTCCGCATGGCCTTGGTGAGGTGGTCTTTCACGGTGTAGTGGCTCAGGTGCAGCCGCGCCCCGATCTCGCGGTTGGTCAGCCCCTCTGCCACGAGGCCGAGCATGACGAGCTCCTGCGCGGACAGCAGTTGCTGGGGCTCCAACACCGCGGTCGCGACCCTGGCGTCCACGAGGAGGTTGCCTTCGGCCACGTCCCGCAGCTGCCGGCCGAGTTCGCCGGACAACGTGTCCTTGAGCAGGAATCCGGTGGCACCCGCACGAATCGCCGCCGCGGCTGCGATCGCGTCGTCGAAGCTGGTGAGCATCGCGATCTTCGTCGTCGGGTGTCGCTTGTGGACCTCGGCGACGACAGCCAATCCCGATTCACCGCGAAGGCGAAGATCCGTGATGACGAGGTCCGCCCGACGGGCTTCCAGGAACTGCAATGCGCTGTGGGCGTCCAGGAAGGCGCCGAGCACCTCCATGCCGTGGCGTTGCAGCGCGCGGGTCAATCCGTCGAGCACAAGCTGGTGATCATCGATCAGCACGGCGGTGATCGGTCGCTGGTGGTCCATGCGCGTGAACACCTGTTCGTAGTGCATCGGGTGTCTGTCAGCAGCGCCGGGTGCGGCGTGCTCGGCAGGCGCGAGCGTGGATCGCACGAACTCGCAGCGTGCGGGCGGACAAACTATCAGTCAGCGCGGTTCACGAGGAGGCTCGACAGCCGCCACGGATTCGGAGGCGCGCTTGGCCGACTTGCGGGCCACCCGCCACAGGCTCACCGGCAACATCACCGCCACGGCAACGGGCAGGATCCACCACGCCGGCACGCCGGCACGGGTGGCGCCGAAGGTGAGGGCGAGTGCGACCACCACGGCCACCGCCACCCGCCAGTCATCGCCGACCACGAAGTCGTACCAGAAGGCCAAGAAGGCCCGGATGCGTGTGATCACGACTCGCCTCCCGCCGTGCTCGGCGTCGCCACACCCCGGCGCAGCAGTCCGACCAGGGCCAGCGCGAACAGCGCGACCGCTGGGACCAGCACCAGCAGCGCCGCGTCCGATCCCGGCCAGTGCGCGCCGGCCCCCTCGCTGCCCCAGAACACCCCGAACGCGGTGAGCATCACGCCGACGACGAACTTCATCGTGTTCTCCGGTAGCCGCGCCAGCGGGTACCGCACCGCGAAACCGGCACCGGCCACCACGACCACCGCGCTCAGCGCCGCGATGGCGGCCAGCGGCAGGTCGTGCTGGTTGCTGCCGAAGGTCAACGCGATGAAGGCGACCTCAAGACCCTCCAGCAGGACACCCTTGAAGGACAGGGTGAACGCGTACCAGTCCCGAACCGCACCCCTCCGGCGCGTCGGCGCGGCCTGTGCCGCGGCGAGCTCGGTGCGGAAGATCGCGTCCTCGTCGTGCAGCGCCTTGTAACCACTGGCCCTCAACACGGCCTTGCGCAGCCACTGCAACCCGAAGATCAACAACAATCCGCCGACCACCAAGCGCAATCCGCCCAGTGGGATCACCGACAGGGCGGATCCGAACACGGCGACAACCGCGGTCAACACCAACAGGGCGGAGACCACTCCCATGCCCGCCGACCGCCAGTCACGGGCCGTGCCGGCCGCCAACACGATGGTCAACGCTTCTACGGCTTCGACCGCGCAGGCCAGAAAAACCGCTGTGAACAGTGCTCCGCTGTTCATCGCCACCTCCCGCGCGGGCCGCAGTGGCCTGCTCTTCGTGCACAACTCAGTTGCTGGAACCAACAGCGGTTACATCTCAAGTGTGGCGTTCTGCGACGGGGCACCGGATCGGCCACCGGGATGAACCGCACGGTGACCAGCGACACGAGGATGTCGGCGGCGTGATCGGTCCCATCAGCATGACGTCCTCCTGGCGGCGGGGTGAGCGTTGTCCTGCCTCCATCGCGCCACGCCAACCGAAGAAAACCCGCAGAGAAACCTGCCAGGACGATGAGAAGTCAGCGCTGCCGCACGACGAGCACCTTGTCGTCGCGCGGCAGGACGAGGTAGAAGTTGTTGGTCGCCTTCAGGTCACGCCATCCGAGGAAGTCCAGGTTCGACCAGTCGATCTCGGTGAGCCGCCCCGGCAGTGTCAGTCGACGGGACTCTCGCTTGGAGCAGTTCACGAACAAGTTCCTGATCCCGGCCTCAGTGAGCGGTTCCACCGTTGCATCATCGGATTCCTTCGACGAGATGCGGTTCGCACCGAACGCGTGCGTGTCGCCGGCCGACTCGCTCGCCCCCCGACGTGGCGCACTACGTCGCGGGTGAACTGGCGGTGATGGCGCCGAAGCTGTTCCGACGAGCGATTGACGAACGGCCGAAGACCGTTGGCGACGCCAGGACGTCCGTGACCTCAGCCCTCATCGTGGTCACCAGTGGCCCCGTCGACCAGTTCGCGCAGGATGTCCATGTGACCGGCGTGCCTGGCGGTCTCTTCGATCATGTGAATGAGCACCCAGCGCATCGACACGGTGTCGCCGAACCAGGCGGTGCCGACATCATCAACATCGAGTTCGTCGATCACCTCGTCGGCCGCAGCACGGGCCCTTCCGTAGAAGGCCACGACGTCGGCGGTGGTCTCCTCCGGGGTCACGCGCAGGTCGGCGTTCTCGTCGTCCTCGTCGAACGGCAGCGGCTCCGTCTTTCGTCCGAATGTTCGACAGAACCAACCGCACTCGACGGCGGCCAGGTGTTTCACCAGACCCAACAGGTTCGTACCCGAGGGAGTCATCGAGCGTCGCAGCTGTTCGTCGTCGAGACCGTCCAGCTTCCACAGCACCACATCGCGGTGCCGATCGAGGCTGACGTGCAGGCTCTGCTTCTCGCTACCCGCGAACGGCACTCGCTGACTCATAGCGGGAACGTAACAGTCCAGTCCGGCAGCGCCGGGACTTCTGACCACGACCCCCGCCCACGATGGATGGACGGACGGCGGGACGGACGCTGATCAGTCCGAATCCCCGACACGGAGAACACCTGGCACTGTCCGGCAAGATCCCGCCGAATTCAGACGAAGCCGCTGGTCTCGCACGTCGCGTTCGGGTGGTCAGGGCGTGGGCAACAGATCAGGTGGGGCGGTGACGGTCCACTCCAGCAGTAGCAGGGTGGCGTCGTCCTGCAACTGTCCGCGCTGGTGTTCGAGCACTGC
>DASYMV010000120.1:0-7603 GCA_036008865.1 Pseudonocardiaceae bacterium
CACGATTCGGCGAGCGGCACGCGACCGCGCTGGCCGTGGCCGGCTACGGGGTGCTGATGCTGGCGATGACCGTCCACAGCAAACTGGTCCTGGTGATCGCGGTGATCGTCAGCGGCGTGGTCTCCGGAATGCTGAACACCCTGTTCACGGGTACCGCGATGAGTGTCAGCAACGCCCCGCGCCCGGTGGCGAGCGCCGGTTACAACTTCATGCGCTGGCTCGGCGGTGCGCTCGCGGCGACACTGGTCGGTCACATCGCAGAGTGGTTCGGCTCACCCCACGCGCCGTTCATGGTGGCCACGGTCTTCTGCGTGATCGCCGCGGGCCTGCTCTCCATCGGCTCCTCCCGGCGAGACAGCCATGAGCTGCCGCGCGAGGCCGCCCTGGTGGGCGAGGAGATCGCGGGCTGACAACAGAACAACTCGACTGCTGCGGCCGGTCCTGGTGGGCCGGCCGCAGTCGTGTGTGGAGTGTGATCGAACCCGTCGCGCATCGCCCGAACGGGTGGCGATCATGGCTGGCTGTTCGTCCTGAGTTCACCTGAATGTCTACTCCGCATCGACTTGTCCTCTTACGGTCACTCAGTTCCCGTTGGCCGATTCCGGAGGAATACGTGTCTTCAGCCGTCGATCGCGGCCGCAGAATGCTGCCCCTGCTGCCGAACCACCCCTTGGGGCGGTCGGAGATCACCTGTCTTTACCGCTGCGCGAACGCCTGCTCGCACGACGCGCCGAACACCTCCGACAACGCCTACTTCGGCGACGTCGTCCGGGAGGTCGTCAACCGCCGTGGGCTGCTCAAGGCCGGTGCGGTGCTGGCGGTGGCGGGTGCCGGCGCCACCGCCTTCGGCACCGGGGCGGCTGCCGCTGCTCCCCGCGGTGGCGAGGATCACGACGTGGACGGTGGGCATCAACGCGACGGGCTGAACTTCACCGCGGTCACGCCGAACACCGAGGACCGCATCGTGACCCCCGAGGGTTACGAGTCCGCGGTCGTGATCCGCTGGGGCGACCCCGTCGTTCCGGGTGCTCCGGACTTCGACTTCGACAACCAGACGCCGGAGGCGCAGGCCCAGCAGTTCGGGTACAACAACGACTTCTGCGGGCTCGTGCCGCTCGACGGCTGGAACCGCTGGCTCATGGGCTCGAACCACGAGTACACCACCGAGCCGTTCCTGCACCGCGGGTACGACGCGAACAACCCGACCGAGAAGCAGGTGAAGATCGCCTGGGCCGCGCACGGGTTCTCCGTGGTCGTCGTCGAGCAGGACCGTCGCAGCGGCAAGCTCGTGCCCAAGCTGGACAAGCAGTACAACCGCCGGATCACCGTCACGACGGAGTTCGCGTTCGACGGTCCCGCGGCGGGCAGCGAGTTCCTGAAGACCTCCGTCGACCCGACCGGTCGCAAGGTCTTCGGCACGTTCGGCAACTGCGCCGGTGGCGTGACCCCGTGGGGCACGATCCTGTCCGGCGAGGAGAACTTCAACGGGTACTTCGCGAACGGTGCCGCCATCTCCGACCCGGCCGCGAAGGCGCGTGCGAGCCGCTACGGCCTGCCCGGCGCGTCGAGCGAGCGCAGGTGGGAGCGCTTCGACAAGCGATTCGACCTCGGCCAGGAACCCAACGAGTTCAACCGGTTCGGCTGGGTCGTGGAGATCGACCCGCACGACAAGAACTCCACGCCGGTGAAGCACACCGCACTCGGCCGGTTCAAGCACGAGGGCTGCACCATCCGCGTCGCACGCGACGGCCGTGTCGTCGCGTACATGGGTGATGACGAGCGCTTCGACTACATCTACAAGTTCGTGTCCAAGAACAAGATCGTGCCTGGCGACAGCAAGCGCGCCCGTGAGCAGAACAAGAAGCTGCTCAGCGAGGGCACGCTCTACGTCGCGAAGTTCACCGGTGACAGCCCGGCCTCCGAGATCGACGGTACGGGCAAGCTGCCTTCGGACGGCCAGTTCGACGGCAGGGGCGAGTGGCTCCCGCTCGTCTCCGGCGACAAGTCGTTCGTGGACGGTTTCACCGCGGAGGAGGTCTACGTCTTCACGCGTCTGGCCGCCGACAAGGCGGGCGCCACGAAGATGGACCGCCCGGAGGACATCGAGGCCAGCCCGCGCACCGGCAAGGTCTACGCCGCGCTGACCAACAACTCCGACCGGGGCAAGCCGGGCAAGGAAGGCTCGACGGAGATCAACCCGCGGGTGGGCAACCGCAACGGCCACGTGCTGGAGTGGGAGGAGGACCGGGGCGACGCCACCGCGACGTCCTTCACGTGGACGCTGCTGCTGGTCTGCGGTGACCCCAGCACCCCGGACACCTACTTCGGTGGGTACGACAAGACGCAGGTCAGCCCGATCTCCTGCCCGGACAACGTCACGTTCGACTCCCAGGGCAACCTGTGGATCTCGACCGACGGCAACGCGCTGGGCTCCAACGACGGCCTGTTCGCGGTTCCCGTCGAGGGCGAGCACAGGGGCCACGTGAAGCAGTTCCTGACCGTGCCCAGGGGCGCGGAGACCTGCGGTCCGGTGGTTCAGGACCGCTTCGTCCTCGTCTCGGTCCAGCACCCCGGTGAGATCACCGGGGCCAGCGCCGACAACCCGCTGTCGCACTGGCCGGACGGTGGCACCAGCCAGCCGCGGCCCGCGGTCGTCGTGGCGTGGAAGTCCGACAACGGCCGCATCTGCGGCTGACAGTCCTGATCGGACGGTGGCCGGGGCGCACGTCCGCGCCCCGGCCACTTCTCACTTCGCGGGCTTGGCGCCGAGCCGCAACACGACCATCGCAGCCGTGACCATGCAGACCCCGACCACCCACAAGCCTGCTCGCTGCGTTCCGGTGAAGTCGCGCAGCCAGCCCGTCACGTAGGGAGCGGCGAAACCGCTGATGTTGCCCAATGAGTTGATCAGTGCGATGCCGCCTGCGGCCGCCGCGCCCGTCAGGAAACTCGACGGCAACGCCCAGAACGTCGGCAGCGCCGCGCAGACACCGGCTGCGCACACCGACACCGCGACCATCGCCGTGATCGGGTTGCCGAGGTAGAGCGCGATCGGGATGGCGATCCCGCCGAGCAGCATCGGCAACGCCACGTGCCACGTGCGTTCTCCCGTTCGATCGCCGTGCCGTGCCCACAGCACCATGACCACTGCTCCGACCACGTACGGGATCGCCGTCACCAGGCCTCGTTCCACCACCGAGAGCTTGGTGCCGAACTGCTGCTCGAAGCCGGCCACGATCGTCGGCAGGAAGAAGCCCAGGGCGTAGAGGCCGTAGGCGATGCCGAAGTAGATGAAGGCGAGCGCGAGGATCCGGGGGTGCGTCAACGCCCGGCGCAGCGGCCAGTGGTGCTCGGCCTCGGTGCGCGCCTGTTCCGCGGCCAGTTCCGCGGTGAGCCAGTCGCGTTCCTGCGCGGTCAGCCAGCGGGCGTCGGCCGGCCGGTCGGTCAGGAAGAACCAGGTGACCACCGACAGCACCAGTGCGGGGATGCCCTCGACGAGGAACATGGCACGCCAGCTGCCGACCTGGATCAACAGGCTCGACAGCGTCGCGCCGATCGCCGACGAGATCGGGACCGCCGCCATGAACAGCGCCACGACCCGTGCCCGTTCCGAGGCGGGGAACCAGTAGGTCAGGTACAGGATGATGCCGGGGAAGAAGCCGGCCTCGGCGACGCCGAGCAGGAACCGCAGGACGATGAGCACGGTGCCGTTGGGCACGAAGGCCGTGGCGGTGGCGAGCACACCCCAGGTGACCATGATCCTGGCGATCCACCGGCGTGCGCCGAAGCGGTGCAGCGCCAGGTTGCTCGGCACCTCCAGCAGCAGATAGCCGACGAAGAAGATGCCCGACGCGAAACCGAACGCGGTCGAGGTCAACTGCAGTTCCTTCGCCATGCCGTTGGGCGCGGCGAAACCGATGTTGACGCGGTCGAGGTAGTTGATGAAGTACAGCAACCCGAGGTAGGGAACCAGCCGCAGTGCGACCTTGCGCAGGACTCGTGAGCGGAGCGCGGTGTCTGGGAGCACGGCGGTGAGGTTACGGTCGTTCCCATGAACACTCGACCTGTCGCCCTCATCACCGGGGCTTCGCGCGGCATCGGCGCCGCGGTCGCCCGCGGTCTCGCGGAAACCCACGACCTCCTGCTGGGAGGCAGGGACGCGGCGGCGCTCGAGTCGATCGCGTCGGAACTGCCGCACGCCCGCCCGTGGCCGGTCGAGTTGACCGACAGCACCGCGCTGCGGGCAGCGACCTCGGGGATCGAGCGGCTCGACGTTCTGGTCCACAGCGCCGGTATCGCGAAGCTCGGTCCGCTCGCCGACACGACCCCCGATGTCTGGCGAGAGTCCTTCGAGGTCAACGTCGTCGCGGTCGCGGAGCTCACGCGCCTGCTGCTGCCCTCACTGCGCGCGGCGCGCGGGCACGTGGTGCTGGTGAACTCCGGCGCGGGTCTGCGCGCCAACCCCGGCTGGGGCGTGTACGCGGCGAGCAAGTTCGCGCTGCGGGCGTTCGGTGACGTGCTGCGGACCGAGGAGGAGGGCAACGGGCTGCGGGTGACCTCGGTGCACCCCGGTCGCGTGGACACGGACATGCAGCGCGGCGTGCGGACGCAGGAGAACGGCGACTACCAGCCGGAGTCCTACCTGCGGCCCGAGTCCGTCGCCCGTGCCGTGATCGCCGCGGTGAACGCCGACGAGGACGCGCACTTCACCGAGATCGTCGTGCGCCCCCGCACGCGCTGACCGCGAGTCGAACGCTCAGGCACCGCGAGTCGAACGGCCAGGCACCCCGAGTTCCCCGTTCACGACCGCAGCCGGGCGGACACCGCGCCGACGGCGGCCTGGGCCTTGGCGCGGTCGACCTTGGTGGACTCGCCGCCCGCCACCACCTGCTCTCCAGCGACCCAGACGTCGGTGATCCGGCGCGATCCGGATGCCCACACGAGGTTCGCCAGCAGTTGGTCGTCCGGGGCGTCGAGCCCTGCCGCGAACGCGGGATCGTCCACGTCGACGTGCACCACGTCGGCCCATCGGCCTGCCTCCAGCGCGCCGATGTCCTTGCGTCCCAGCGCATCCGCGCCTCCGCGGGTCGCGAGCAACAGGGCCGACGCGGCGCCGACCGCGGAGGCGTCCATCGTGGACAGGCGGGCGAAGAGCGCCGCGAGTCGCGCCTCCTCGAACAGGTCGAGATCGTCGTTGCTCGCCGGGCCGTCGGTGCCCAGGCCGACCGGGACTCCGGCGTCGAGCAGGCCGCGCAGCGGCGCGATGCCGGAGGCCAGCTTCGCGTTCGAGCCGGGGCAGTGGGCGACGCCGACGCGGTTGCGGGCGTAGATCCCCACGTCCTCCGGCGAGAGGTGCACCGAGTGGGCGGACAGCACGCGTCCTTCGAGCACGCCCACCGTCTCCAGCAGGCGGGGCACGGATCCGTGCGACGCACGCTGCGCCTGGTCCTCGTCCGGCGCCTCGGCCACGTGGATCTGCAGCAGCGCACCCCGCTGCCGCGCCTCGCCCGCGATCTCGCCGAGTGTCTCCGGCGAGAGCAGGTACGCGGAGTGCGGCCCGTAGCCCAGCTCGACCCGGTCGTGGTCACCGAAGCGCAAGCCGTCCGCGTCGATCCACCGGTTGACCGCCTCGGTCAGTGTCCGCCACGGCACACCGGGCAGGTCGAGGATCGCGCCGCCGAGGACGACACGTGAACCGGTGGCCAGCACCGCCTCGACGATCTGCTCGCCGTGGAAGTACATCTCCGCGCTCGTCGTGACGCCGTGCCGCAGCATCTCCGTCGCGCCGAGCAGCATCCCGTCGCGCACGTCGTCCGCGGTCATCTGCGCCTCGGCAGGCCACATCGCCTCGCGCAACCACCGCAACAGCGGCAGGTCGCTCCCGAGCCCGCGCAGCACCGTCATCGGGCTGTGCGCGTGCGTGTTCACCAGACCGGGCAGCAGGATGCCGGTCAGGTCGCGGTGTTCGCCGGCGAACTCGGGCGCGTCGGCGGCGGGACCGCAGTGGATGATCCGGCCTTCGTCCGACACGTCGACGACCGCGTCCCGCAGCACGGAGCAGGTGGGGTCGCACGGGAGCACGACCGGGGCGTGGAGACGCAACGACATGCTTGAGATCCTGCCACTCACTCAGTGTTGTGATGGTCATCACCCTGAGGATTGATGTGCGCATGACGGGGTAATCCGCCCGCGTCGGGGTCGGTTCCCCCCTCCGGCCTCGACCACCTACTTCCCCCCGACCGAAGGGCCCGGCGCGATCACGCGCCGGGCCCTTCGTGCGTCACGAGGTTCAGTTGGCCGGCTGGTGCACGCTCGAGCGGGAGTGCGTGGGATCACTGCTCACCAACGCTGTTCGCGTACCGGAGAGCAACTCGTGCCAGCCTCGCTGGTCGCGGCGGACCGCGGGGACCACCAGCAGACCCACGACCGCGTACGCGATCACCAGCGGGTCGACCAGCCAGTTGAACTGGCGCGGCACCGGGAACAGCGTGAGGTACGCGCACACGCCGGTGACACCGACGACCTCGCGCACCGCGAGCCGCCACCACGCGGGCGAGCCGTCCGTGCGCCGGATCTGGTAGCGCATCAGCAAGGCCCCTGGAGTCGCCACCACGCGGATCAACGCCAGTAGACCGAGCGCCGGCCACGGGTTGCCGGGCAGGAGCGTGACGGCCGCCGCGAACAGGAACAGGTCCACACCGAGCGCGACGGCCCTGCGCGGCAACCCGGCCGCGTCGGGAAGAGCGGTGACCTCTGGACGCGGCAGCACCTTGGGCAGAACGAAGACCAGCGGAGCGACGATCCAGCCGAGCAGCGCTCCCGTGGTGTTCGAGATCAGGTCGTCCACGTCGGCGATCCGGTACGGGCAGGCGTACATGCCGAAATTGCCGGTGTACTGCGTCGTCTCGAACAGCAGCGACACCGCGAACCCGGTCGCCACCGTCGAGAGCACGCCCCGGCCGTACCTGCGCCGCAGGAAGACCCCCAGCGGCATGAAGAGGGCCACGTTGAACGCGATCGTGAGAAACGCGCTGGAGGTCAGCGCCCCGCCGAGCCCGGACCGGTGGTTCGTGGCCAGGTTCAGCCGCATGTCGGACACCCACTGCAGGGGCGTCAGGTTCAGCATCTGCTCCCCGCGACACACCGTCGCGGGGTCCGGAAACGGCAGGAACACCTGGGCCACGGCGACCAGCGCATAGGCGAGGAACCCGTACAGCGCCAGCGCCCGGCGCGGGTCGACGCGGCCGAACCTGACGTAGTGCACGGCGATCACCGGCAGCAGCAGGGCCAGCCCGACGCCGAGGAACAAGGTCAAACCGGTGCGCGTGTTGTCCCAGTACTGGCTCAGCACCGGCCGGACTCCGAGATCGGGAGCTCGGCGAGGACCTCCCACCCACCGCCGCTCCGCTCACCTGCGGAGAACCGACCACCCAACAATTCCACGCGCTCGCGCATGCCCACCAATCCGAATCCGCCTGAGCCGCCGATCGGCGTCTGACGCTGGCCGCGCCCGTCGTCGGCGACCCGCACACGCACTGTTCCCTGTGCGACCGAAACCGAAACGTCAACGAGCGCAACGCCTTCCGCGTGCTTGCGGGTGTTG
>DASYMV010000121.1:0-10263 GCA_036008865.1 Pseudonocardiaceae bacterium
AGCGGTTCGCGGCGGTGACGCGTACTACATCAACAACACCTCCCGGTGCTCAGTCGGGTTCGCCGTCAGCGGCGGTTTCATCTCCGCCGGCCACTGCGGCAACGCGGGTGACTCGGTCACCGGGGTGGACAGGAGTGCGATGGGGACCTTCGAGAGGTCGTCGTTTCCCGGCCGCGACTACTCCTACGTGAAGACTCTCTCGAGTTGGGCCTCGTCCGGAACGGTCAATCACTACGGCGGTGCCGACGTCGCGGTCACGGGCTCCACCGAAGCCGCGATCGGCGCGGCGATCTGCCGGTCCGGCTCGACCACGGGCTGGCACTGCGGCACCATCCACGCCAAGAACCAGACCGTCAACTACGCCGAGGGCAGCGTCTCCGGCCTGAGCCGCACGAACGTCTGTGCCGAGGCCGGTGATTCCGGTGGTTCGTGGATCAGCGGTTCGCAGGCCCAGGGTGTGACCTCCGGCGGCTCGGGTGACTGCACCACCGGTGGTACGACCTACTTCCAGCCGGTCAACGCGATCCTGTCCGCCTACCGCCTGACCTTGACCAAGGGCTGATCCGCGTCGTCGAGCACGACCAGGGGTCCGTCGCCACGGCGGGCCCCCGCCTCTGGCCCTGGCCGAACTGCTCGTCGCGGTACTTCCGCCGGCGATCCACGAGGTCCGGGATCTCGCTGTGGAAGAACTCGAAGAACGCGTGTGTCTCGGCCAGCCGGTGCCCAGCCGGCGTTTCTCGCCCGAGCACGCCCACCCCCTCGTCGAGCGTGCTCCTCGGCGCGGGTCTTGCAGCGTCTCGCCGGAGGGACACCGTTCGTGATCGTCACCGGCGGTGGCACGGGTGTCCCCGCGTCACCGTGCGGGCGTTCCCCGAACACGGCACCGAGGTCGTCGCAGTGCGAGCAGGGTCGTACCTGGTGGCCGGGCTCGTGGCGCTACGGGCGCCGACCGGTCAGCAGCAGGCCTGGCGCGGTGACCGCGACGAGCGCGGCAGGCGCGACGAAGGCCGCGGCCGGGTGCAGGTGGTACAGCGGCACGAACGCGATCGGTGACGCGGACGCGCCGAGAAAGCGGAACGCCTGCACCACCGACACGGCGCCACCTCGATTGCCGCCGGTGGTCGAGAGCGCGAGGGTGTTCAGCCCGACGATGAGGAACTGGCTGGACGCGCCGGTCAGCGCCCAGAGCGAACCGACCGCGTACAGCGAGGGCAGCAGACCGATGAGCGCTAGCAACGCCGCGCCGACGCACGCCCCCGCCACCACGCACAACCGCGCCCCGACGTGGTCGATCGTACGGCCGACCACACTCGCCGTGAGCATCCCGACGATGCCGAATCCGGTGAGGACCAAGCCCCGCTGACCTGCGCTGAGCCCGAAGGTGTCACCGAGTCGGAAGGCGACGAGGAACGTCAGGCCGCCGAGACAACCCCAGCCGACGAGGGCCACCGCGGCGACCCGAAGCACCGCCGGCCGCCACGCGCTGCGCAGGGTGACGGCCGCCTGTTCCGGGTGGGAGGTGTCCGCGTGCGCGGGCACACCCAGCACGGCGAGCCCTCCCGCCACGACGGCGGCGCCGACGAACGCCCACCGCCACGACGCCTCCGCGGCGACGCCGCCGACGAGGGGAGCGAAGGTCTGTCCGGCTGCCTGCATCGACGCGAACACACCGAGCGTGCGTCCCAGGCGCTGCGCGGGTGTCAACGCTGCGATCGTGCCCAGCAGCAGCGGCGTGGTGAACGCGTTCGCCGCACCCTGCACCACCCGCCCACCGAGCAGCAGCGGGAAGGACCACGACACCGCGCACAGCACCGAAGCCAGCACGTACACGACGTAGGCCACCCGCACCGCTCGCCGGGCACCCCAGCGCTCGCCCAGCGTGCCGGACACCAGCATCAGACCGGCGAACGGGATCAGGTACGCGGTCACGGTGGCCGAGGCCGCGCCCGCCGAGATCCCGAAGTCGGATCCGACCTCCGGCAGAACGGACGTGGTCACGGCACCGCCGAACGGACCGAGGAAACCCCCGGCGTACAGCCCTGCCATGGAGATGCGGGCTCGCCAGCCCCGTCGTTGGTCCAGCGCGGTCACAGGCCGGTCGGCCCCCGGCCGGGACCGTGGCCCCGGCGGCGGAGGTAGCGCTCGAACTCGGCGGCGATGGCGTCACCGCTGGCTTCGGTCAACTGGATCTCGGCGTCACCGCGCTCCTCGAGCGCACGAACGTAGTTGCGCACGTCCTCGTCCTCGTCGGCCATCTCGCTGACGGTGCGCTCCCACTCCTCGGCCTGTTCGGGCAGCGCGCCGAGCGGCACCTCGATGTCGAGGACCTCCTCGACCCGGTGCAGCAGCGCCAGCGTGGCCTTCGGCGACGGAGGCTGCGACACGTAGTGCGGCACGGCGGCCCAGAACGAGATCGCCGGCACACCCGCCTGCACGCAGACGTCCTGGAAGACGCCGACGATGCCCGTGGGGCCCTCGTAGCGCGAGCTCTCCAACCCGAACTTCGCGGCCGAGTCCGCGTCGTAGGCCGTGCCGGTCACGGGCACCGGGCGGGTGTGCGGGGTGTCCATGAGCAACGCGCCGAGCGTCACCACGGTGGTGACGCCCAGTGCCTCGATGTGCTCGAGCAGTTCAGCCGCGAACTTCCGCCAGCGCATGTTCGGTTCGATGCCGTGCACCAGCACGACGTCGTTGGCCGAACCGGGCGGACGGCACACCGACAGCCGGGTCGTCGGGAATTCGACCCGACGAGTGATCCCGTCCACCATGCGGACTGTGGGTCTCGTCACCTGGAAGTCGTAGTAGTCGTCGGGATCGATGTCCGCGAGCGGTGTGGCGTCCCAGGTGAGTCCCAAGTGCTCGATCGCGGTGCTGGCAGCGTCTCCAGCGTCGTTCCAGCCCTCGAAGGCCACCACCATGATCGGGTTGGTGAGCGGTTCCTGCGGGTTCGAGGGGGTCGTGGTGCCCTGGTCCGGATCGGTCACCGGGTCAGACTACGACCAATCATCACCTCACATGCCCGTAGGCTTGGCACATGCTTGATCGCGCCTGTTCACCGTTGCTGGACACGCTGGAAGATCGCGTAGTCGTCGCCGACGGCGCGATGGGCACCATGCTGCAGTCCTTCGACCTCAGCCTGGACGACTTCGCTGGTCACGAGGGTTGCAACGAGATCCTCAACGTCACCCGGCCGGACGTCGTGCGGGCGGTGCACCGCGGATACCTCGAAGTCGGCGCGGACGCCGTCGAGACGAACACCTTCGGGGCGAACTTCGCGAATCTCGCCGAGTACGGGATCGCCGACCGCATCCGGGAGCTGTCCGAGGCGGGTGCTGTGCTCGCGCGCGAGGCCGCTGACGAGTTCAGCGAGCCGGGCAGGCCGAGGTTCGTGCTCGGATCGGTCGGTCCCGGCACCAAGCTGCCCACGCTCGGCCACGCGCCGTTCGCGCAGTTGCGCGACGCCTACCAGGAGCAGGTCATCGGCCTGCTGGCCGGCGGTGTCGACGCCGTGATCGTGGAGACCTCGCAGGACCTGCTGCAGACCAAGGCGTCGATCATCGGCGCCAAGCGGGCCATGCGGGCGGAGGGACGCATCGTCCCGATCATCGCCCAGGTGACGGTGGAGACGACCGGCACGATGCTGCTCGGCTCGGAGATCGGGGCCGCGCTCGTGGCGCTCGAGCCGCTCGGGATCGACCTGATCGGGTTGAACTGCGCCACCGGCCCGGCGGAGATGAGCGAGCACCTGCGCCAGCTGGCCAAGCACTCGCGAGTGCCGCTGTCGGTGATGCCCAACGCCGGTCTGCCCGAGCTCGGCCCCGACGGCGCGGTGTACCCGCTGACACCGGAGGAGCTGGCCGAGGCGCTCTCGGGCTTCGTCACCGAATTCGGCGCCCGCCTGGTCGGCGGGTGCTGCGGCACGACCGCGGAGCACGTCCGCCAGGTCGCCGAAGCGGTGCGCGGGCTGGGCCCGGTGACGCGACGGCCGCGCCCCGAGCCCGGCGTGTCCTCGCTCTACCAGGCCGTGCCGTTCCAGCAGGACGCCTCCGTGCTCATGATCGGCGAGCGGACCAACGCCAACGGGTCGAAGGCCTTCCGCGAGGCGATGCTCGCCGAGCGGTTCGAAGACTGCGTGGAGATCGCCCGCGACCAGACCCGCGACGGTGCGCACATGATCGACCTGTGCATCGACTACGTCGGTCGTGACGGAGCCGGTGACATGGCCGAACTCGCGGGCAGGCTCGCCACCGCGTCCACGTTGCCCATCATGCTCGACTCGACCGAGCCGGACGTGCTGCAGGCCGGGCTGGAGCGGCTCGGCGGCCGGTGCGCGGTCAACTCGGTCAACTACGAGGACGGCGACGGGCCCGACTCCCGCTTCCAGCGGATCATGCGGCTGGTCTCCGAGCACGGCGCCGCAGTCGTCGCGCTGTGCATCGACGAGGAGGGCCAGGCGCGCACCGCGGAGTGGAAGCTCCGCGTGGCCACCCGCCTCATCGAGGACCTGACCACGAACTGGGGCATGCACACCAGCGACATCATCGTCGACTGCCTGACCTTCCCGGTCTCCACGGGCCAGGAGGAGGTCCGCCGCGACGCGCTGGAGACCATCGAGGCGATCCGGCAGCTCAAGCGCCGCTATCCCGAGGTTCAGACCACCTTGGGCGTGTCCAACGTGTCCTTCGGTCTCAACGCCGCCGCACGTCAGGTGCTCAACTCCGTGTTCCTGCACGAGTGCGTGCAGGCCGGTCTGGACACCGCGATCGTGCACGCGTCGAAGATCGTCCCGATGGCGCGGATCCCCGACGAGCAGCGGGCGGTCGCGCTCGACCTGGTCTACGACCGCCGCCGCGAGGGCTACGACCCGCTGCAGAAGCTCATGGAGCTCTTCGACGGCGTCACCGCGTCGTCGGACAAGGCCTCGCGCGCCGAAGAGCTCGCCAAGCTGCCCCTGTTCGAGCGCCTGGAGCGCAGGATCGTCGACGGCGAGCGCAACGGCCTGGAGGCCGACCTGGATGCGGCGCTGGCCGAGCGTCCGGCGCTGCAGATCATCAACGACACGCTGCTGTCGGGCATGAAGACCGTGGGCGAGCTGTTCGGCTCCGGCCAGATGCAGCTGCCGTTCGTGCTGCAGTCGGCGGAGGTCATGAAGACCGCCGTCGCCCACCTCGAGCCGCACATGGAGCACTCGGACGACGACGGCAAGGGCCGCATCGTGCTGGCCACGGTCAAGGGCGATGTGCACGACATCGGCAAGAACCTCGTGGACATCATCCTGTCCAACAACGGCTACGACGTCGTCAACCTCGGGATCAAGCAGCCGATTTCGGCGATCCTCGATGCCGCTGAGGAGTACCGCGCGGACGCGATCGGCATGTCCGGCCTGCTGGTCAAGTCGACCGTGATCATGAAGGAGAACCTGGAGGAGATGAACTCCAGGGGAGTGGCGGCACGATGGCCTGTGCTGCTGGGTGGTGCCGCGCTGACCAGGGCTTACGTCGAGAACGACCTCACCGAGATGTACTACGGTGACGTCCGCTACGCCCGTGACGCGTTCGAGGGCCTGCGGCTGATGGACGCCGTGATGGCGGCCAAGCGAGGCCAGTCGCCGTCGGTCGACCCGGAGGCCGAGGCGAAGGCCGCGGAGCGCAAGGCGCGTCGCCAGCGGTCGCTGCGCATCGCCGAGGAGCGCAAGGCGAAGCAGGAAGCCGTGGAGCAGGCCGCGGCGGAGCCGTTGCCGGCTCGGTCTGACGTACCGACCGACGCGCCGATCCCCACACCGCCGTTCTGGGGCAGCCGGGTCGTCAAGGGCATCCCGGTGGCGGAGTACTCCGCGATGCTCGACGAGCGTGCGACGTTCATGGGCCAGTGGGGCCTGCGGGGCGCACGGGGCGGCAAGGGACCGACCTACGAGGAACTCGTCGAGACCGAGGGCCGTCCGCGACTGCGGTACTGGATGGAGCGACTCGCGACCGAGGGCGTGCTCGCGCACGCGGCCGTCGTCTACGGCTATTTCCCGTGCGTGTCCGAAGGCGACTCGCTCATCGTGCTCGACGAGCCGAAGCCGGACGCCGAGGAGCGGTTGCGCTTCACCTTCCCCCGGCAGCGTCGCGACCGGCGCCTGTGCCTGGCGGACTTCTACCGTCCGCGGGACCTGGCGCTGGAAGCGGGCGAGGTGGACGTCGTCGCCTTCCACCTGGTGACGATGGGCCAGCCGATCGCCGACTACGCGAACGAGTTGTTCGCGAAGGACTCCTACCGCGAGTACCTCGAAGTCCACGGCCTGGGCGTGCAGCTCACCGAGGCGCTCGCCGAGTACTGGCACCGCCGGGTGCGCGAGGAGCTGCACTGGTCGTCCGGCGCGTCGGTCGCCGAAGACGACCCGGCCGACGTCGAGGAGTTCTTCAAGCTCGGCTATCGCGGCGCGCGCTACTCGCTGGGTTACGGCGCCTGCCCCGACCTCGAGGACCGGACCAAGATCGTCGAGCTGCTGGAGCCCGGCCGCATCGGGGTCGTGCTGTCCGAGGAGTTCCAGCTCCACCCGGAGCAGTCCACCGACGCGCTCGTCGCGCACCACCCGGAAGCCAAGTACTTCAACACATGAGGAATGACCACGTGAACCAGCCCGCCGCGGTGCTGTGGGACATGGACGGCACGCTGCTGGACTCGGAGAAGCTGTGGGACATCCCGCTGTACGAGTTCGCGGACAAGCTCGGTGGCACTCTGTCGCTGCAGACCCGGCAGGCGATGGTGGGCACCAACGTGCCGACCACGCTGTCGCTGCTCTTCGGTGAGGTGGGCATCGAGCCCACCGCGGCCGACCTCGACGACGGAGCCGCGTGGATCGCGTGGCGCACCGAGGAGGTGTTCCGCGAAGGCCTGCCGTGGCGTCCAGGCGCACGTGAGGCACTGCGTGCCGTGCGCGACTCGGGGTTGCCGATGGCACTGGTGACCTCCACGGAGCGGAAACTCACCGAGGTGGCGCTCGACACCATCGGGCGCGAGCTGTTCGACGTGACGGTGTGCGGTGACGAGGTGGACGGTCGCAACAAGCCGTTGCCCGAGCCGTACCTCAAGGCCGCCCGCCTGCTGGGCGTTGATGCCGCCGAGTGCGTTGCGATCGAGGACTCACCGACGGGGGTTTCCGCCGCGGTCGCCGCGGGATGCACCGTGCTCGTCGTGCCGTGTGACGTCCCGGTGGACGCGGGCGAGCGGCGGGTGTTCCGGGACTCCCTCGTCGGCGTCGACGCCGACCTGCTGGCCGCCCTGATCAGGCCTTGACCAGCGGGCAGTCGCCGCACTTGCCGCCGTTGTCGAGCCGGTAGTACAGACAGCAGCTGCGCCGCCGGAAGACGAGATCACCGGAGAACAGGTCGCCGGGGAACGACAGGAACTCCCCGGTCTCGGCCAGCGGCGGGGTGGACCACAGCCGTTCGCCCCAACCCCCGCACTCGGCCTCGGACGCCGTGCCGCTGCGCAGAACCATCCGCAGCGCACCGGCCGCCGAGGACGCCGCGTTTCCCCAGAGCAGTCCTTCGGCGACGGGAACGACGTCGCGGATCGCCTTCACCACCGGCCGTAGTGCGTCCTCGATGCCGGGGCCGCCGCCAGGGGAGTCGATGCGCACCTGAAGTCCGGTGTCCGGCGCGTAGTGCCACCAGAGGTTGCCGGGGCGGACGTCGAGCATCCGGTTGTCCACCACGAGGGCGCCGACGACCGGGGACAACACCCTTGAGGTGTAGCTGAGGAAGAACAGCGACGTGGCGACTCGGCGCTCGTCCGTGCGGTACCGCCGCGCGATCGCGTCCACCGTGCGATCGAGTGCGCCGCTGCCGTCCACGAGGGACTCACCCGGTAGCCACTCGCCTGACGGGCGGCCGATGTCCAGCGCGAAGAAAGGGCTGATCCCGCGGATCCGCCGCAGCGTCGCGAGCACCTCCGCGAACTCGGACATCCCACCCTCTCCAGCGAGTCGAACCTCCAGACACCGCGAATTCTGCACTCGTGCATCCGCGACGCCCGCCGCGGCCTGCAGAAGCGCGATCGGCACCGGTGGGATCAGACCGGAGAATCGTGGACGTGAGAGTGGTTCGAGGGCCGTCGCACGCAGCCTCCCGCTTGCTCGGCACACCCGAGCAGATTCCGTCATGACGGCGGAACTCGTCGTCATGGTGGGCTTGCAGGGCTGCGGGAAGTCGACCTGGGTCCGGGAGCACCTCGCGTCGACGCACGAAGTGGTGAGCAAGGACCACTGGCCGAATGCGCGTAACCGTGAGGCGCGGCAGAGGCGTGCAGTCGATCATCTCCTTGCCGCCGGACGCAACGTCGTGGTCGACAACACCAATCCCTCACCCGACGATCGGGCGCCGCTCATCGCACTCGCGCGCGCCCGTGGAGCCGCGGTCCGGGCCGTGTACCTCGACGTCCCGCTCCAGGTCTGCCTCGGCCGCAACGCCGCCCGGAAGGGACGCGCACGCGTGCCCGTCGTCGGAGTGCTCGCCGCCCGGAAGCGTCTCGTCGCGCCATCGACCGACGAGGGCTTCGACCGTGTCGACATCGTGCGCGCTCCCGGACAGGGGCCGCCCCACTCGCCTGCGCCGCCCGAGCCCGCAGACGGGTAGAGCACAGCCGCGCAACCTGCGTCACCGTGCTCTGAAGCAGTCCACGACGTGGGAGGTCGGTGCCCACCTGACCAGCCGCCGTTCGGGGGATGGGAGGATGAGGCCCCGTGAAGACCTTCGACGAGCTGTTCGCGGAACTCAGCGAACGCGCCCGCACCAAGCCAGAGGGGTCCGGCACCGTCGTCGCACTGGAGGCCGGCGTCCATGCGCAGGGCAAGAAGGTGCTCGAGGAAGCTGGCGAGGTGTGGATCGCCGCCGAGCATGAGAGCGACGAACGGCTGGCCGAGGAGATCTCGCAACTCCTCTACCGGCTGCAGGTGTTGATGCTGGGCCGCGGGCTCACCCTCGACGACGTCTACAAGTACCTGTAACGGGAGATCACCCCATGCTGCGCGTGGCTGTTCCGAACAAGGGTGCGCTCGCCGAGCGCGCCTCCGACATGCTGACCGAAGCTGGCTACCGCCAGCGCAACGAGCAGCGCGACCTGACCGTCATCGACCCCGCCAACGATGTCGAGTTCTTCTTCCTCCGCCCCAAGGACATCGCCATCTACGTGGCGTCGGGCAAGCTGGACCTGGGCATCACGGGCCTCGACCTGATGAAGGAATCAGGCGCCGACGTCACACCCCGTCTCAAGCTCGGCTTCGGCGGTTCGACCTTCCGCTACGCGGGTCCGAAGGGCACCGACTGGAGGATCGAGGACATCGAGGGCAAGCGGCTCGCCACCGCCTACCCGAACCTGGTCCGCGAGGACCTCGCCGAGAAGAACCTCAACGCCACCGTCATCCGCCTGGACGGAGCGGTGGAGATCTCGATCCAGCTCGGCGTGGCCGACCTCATCGCCGACGTGGTCGGTTCCGGACGCACGTTGCGTCAGCACGACCTCGTTCCGTTCGGGGATCCCATCTGCAGGTCCGAGGCCGTCCTCATCCACTCGGAGAAGGCGGGCGACTCGTCGGCCAAGGCGCAGCTCACCGCACGGCTGAAGGGCGTCGTGTTCGCCCAGCAGTACCTGATGCTGGACTACGACTGCCCGAAGGATCTGCTCGACAAGGCCATCGAGATCACCCCCGGTCTCGAGTCCCCGACCGTGGCGCCGCTCGCCGACCCGAACTGGTCCGCCGTGCGCGCCATGGTGCCGCGCAAGAACGCCAATCAGATCATGGACGAGCTCGCGGCCCTCGGCGCCAAGGCCGTCCTGGCTTCGGACATCCGTTCCTGCCGACTGTGATCCTCGAGGCCGCGCCGGTGGAGGCCGTTGCTGGCCTCCACCGGCGCGTCCAGCACATCGGCGGGCGGTGGCCGCGGTCATGAGCCCTCGAGTTCTTCCTTGATCGGGTTCGCGGGCACGTCCTTTGCCTGCTCGGCCAGGCCGGGATGTGTGTGCGTGCGCCGTTGTGCGGCACGCTGCGACTCGTCGCGGCCGGGGTCGAGGGGAACCGACTGCAGCACCTCCTGGAAATTTCCGTAGGTCACCGGCGGTATCGACCGGAGCGCGCGGACAGTCTCGTCATCGGCAGCGTTGCGCTGCGCGTGCTCGAGCAGTTGGTCCTTGTCGGCCGGGTAGTCGACGTCGTTCAGGACCGCCCGCAGCCGGTCCTCGGTCGTGGTCGCGGTCATCCGCTCTCCCTGGTGGTTTCCT
>DASYMV010000122.1:0-7657 GCA_036008865.1 Pseudonocardiaceae bacterium
ATCCACCTCGGCGTGGTCCAACGACTCCACCGGCACCCGCACCGTCGTCCAGCCGTCGGTGTCCGCGTCGTGTTCCGCTGCTTGTTCTCGCAGCGCCCGCGCGGCCACGAGGCTGAGCAGGAACTGCGCCCGGTTGAGCCCACGCGGCGAGAGCCGCACGACCACCCGGACGCTGTACATCCTGCGCTCGAACCCTTCGGACCACTGCGCCCAGAAGCTCGTCAGGTCGAAGTCGCCGGGGCGTTCGAAGGACTCGCGAAGCCGCTCGAGCTCCAGCACGCGTGAGACGCGGTAGGTGCGCACCTGCTCCTCGGCCTGTGCGGCCAGGTACCAGATGCCGGCCTTGAGCACGAGGCCGAGCGGGTCCACCGTCCGGCTCACCTCGATCCCCCGGCCACCCCAGCGGCGGTAACGGATCCGGAGCCTGCGCTGATTCCACACCGCTTCGGCGATCACGGCCAGGTGCGGTGTCTGATCGACACCGCGGAACCAGCCGGGCGTGTCCAGGAGGAACCGCTCCTGGATGCGGCCCGCCCGTGAACGCAGCTCGCCCGGCAACGCGGCCATGAGCTTCAGCTGCGCGGCGGCGAGCACGGAGCCGAGACCGAGTTCGGCCGCGGGACCGGGCATGCCTGCCAAGAACAGCGACTCCGCTTCCTCGGTCGTCATGCCCGTCAACCGGGTGCGGTAGCCGTCGAGGAGCTGGTAGCCGCCGTTCGGACCGCGATCGGCGTAGACCGGCACGCCCGCGGCGCCGAGCGCCTCGACGTCTCGGTAGACCGTGCGCACCGAGACCTCGAGATCGTCGGCCAGCTCCTGCGCGGTCATGCGGCCGCGCGACTGGAGCAGGAGCAGCAGTGACAGCAAGCGACTCGCACGCATGACCACAAGTGTCTCCCGGAACATGACACGAGTTGTCAGGTATGCGGTGGAAGGTCTGCCGCATGAGCATTCACGCGAGCGGCACGCTGGAGATGAAGAGCTGGGACGAGCAGACCTGGGACGGCAGACCCCACCAGGAGGTCAGCGGGCGCAAGTTCACCGTGGCGTCGGTGACAAACGTCTTCCGCGGTGACATCGAGGGCGACAGCACCCTGCGGTACCTGATGGCCCATGCCGACGACTCGACGTGCGAGACGGTCGGTCTCGAGCACGTCGTCGGCCGGATCGGTGAGCGGACCGGCAGCTTCGTGCTGCGGCACATCGGTTCGTTCCAGGACGGCGTCGCGGAAGACACCTGGACCGTCGTGCCCGACTCGGGAACCGGCGAACTTGCGGGATTGCGCGGGACGGGCGGCTGCGTGTGGGCGGAGACCGGTGCGACCTTCACGCTCGACTACGAAGTGGAGGCCCTGACGCCATGAGGCGAACCAGGAGCGAGCGGAACGCCGGGGCGGTCCATGCCACCGCGCGTTCCGCTCGCTCCTGAAAATCAGCTGCCGTAGGCGCTCAGCGGCGGGCAGGAGCAGACCAGGTTCCGGTCGCCCTTGGCGCCGTCGATGCGACGCACCGGCGGCCAGATCTTCGGCACGTCCGTGCCCGCCGGGAACACCGCCACCTCACGGCTGTACGGGTGGTTCCACTCCAGCGCGACCGACGCGGCCGTGTGCGGCGCGTTGCGCAGCGGATTGTCGTCCGCGGGCCACTCGCCCGAGCCGACCTCGTCGATCTCCCGCCTGATCGCGATCATCGCGTCGATGAAGCGGTCGAGCTCCGCGAGGTCCTCGCTCTCGGTCGGTTCGACCATCAGCGTGCCGACGACCGGGAACGACATCGTCGGTGCGTGCAGGCCGTAGTCCGCGAGACGCTTGGCCACGTCGTCGACGGTCACGCCTGTGGCCTTGGTGATCGACCGCAGGTCGAGGATGCACTCGTGGGCGACGAAGCCGCCCTCACCGGTGTAGAGCACCGGGTAGTGCTCGTCGAGCCTGCGCGCGACGTAGTTCGCCGCCGCGACGGCGGTCAGCGTCGCCCGCCGCAGGCCGTCGGCGCCCATCATCCGCACGTACGCCCAGGAGATCGGCAGGATCGAGGCACTGCCCCACGGGGCGGCGCTGATCGGACCGACACCGGTCTTGGGGCCGGCGGTGGGCTGCAGCGGGTGGTTGGGCAGGAACGGCGCCAGGTGCGAACGCACGCCGATCGGGCCCACACCGGGGCCGCCGCCGCCGTGGGGGATGCAGAAGGTCTTGTGCAGGTTGAGGTGCGAGACGTCCGAGCCGAACTTGCCGTACTGGGCGAGGCCGATCAGGGCGTTGAGGTTCGCGCCGTCGACGTAGACCTGGCCCCCCGCGTCGTGCACCAGCGCGCAGACCTCGCGCACGGTGTCCTCGTAGACGCCGTGGGTGGACGGATAGGTGATCATGATGGCCGCGAGGTCCGCGCGGTGCTCGTCCACTGTGGACTTCAGGTGCCCCAGGTCGATGTTGCCGCCGTCGTCGCAGCGGACCACGACCACCCGCATGCCGGCCATCACGGCGCTCGCGGCGTTCGTGCCGTGCGCGCTCGACGGGATGAGGCACACGTCGCGCGCGGCCTGGCCACGGTCGCGGTGGTAGGCACGGATCGCCAGCAGGCCGGCGAACTCGCCCTGACTGCCCGCGTTGGGCTGCAGGCTCACGGCGTCGTAGCCGGTGACCTCGGCGAGCCAGCGCTCCAGGTCGGAGACCAGCGACAGCAGTCCCTCGGCGTCCTCGGCGGGTGCGAACGGGTGCAGGTTCGCGAACTCCGGCCAGGTGATCGGCTCCATCTCGGCCGTGGCGTTGAGCTTCATCGTGCAGGAGCCCAGCGGGATCATGCTGCGGTCCAGCGCCACGTCCTTGTCCGACAGGGCCCGCAGGTAGCGCAGCAGCGCGGTCTCGGAGCGGTGGGTGTGGAACACCGGGTGCGTCAGGTAGTCCGACGTGCGGCGCAGTTCCGCGGGAATGCCGTCCGCGGTGTCGGCGTCGATCGCGTCGATGTCGTCCACCGACACGCCGAACGCCTGCCAGACCCTGAGCAGGTCCTCGCGGGTGGTGGTCTCGTCGCAGGCGATCGCGACGTGGTCGGCGTCGACGAGGCGCAGGTTCACGCCCAGCGCCCGAGCGGCCGCGACGACGTCGGCGGCACGGCCGGGGACCTCGGCCTGGACGGTGTCGAAGAACTCGCCGTGCACGACCCCGACGCCGCCTTCGCACAACCCCGCGGCCAGGACGGTGGCCATGCGGTGCGCCCTGGTCGCGATCGCCCGAAGACCCTCCGGGCCGTGGTAGACCGCGTACATCGACGCGATCACGGCCAACAGGACTTGGGCGGTGCAGATGTTGCTGGTCGCCTTCTCCCGGCGGATGTGCTGCTCGCGGGTCTGCAGTGCGAGCCGGTAAGCCGGGTTGCCATCGGCGTCGACGCTCACGCCCACCAGGCGGCCGGGGAGCTGGCGCTCCAATCCCGTGCGCACGGCCATGTAACCCGCGTGCGGACCACCGAAGCCGATGGGCACACCGAAGCGCTGCGTGGTCCCGACGACGACGTCCGCGCCGATCTCGCCCGGCGGGCGCAGCAGCGTCAGCGAGAGGAGGTCCGCGGCCACGACGGCCATGGCGCCCGCCTTGTGGATCTCCGCGATGATCGGCTCCTGGTCCCGGACCACACCGGAGGCACCGGGGTAGGACAGCAGCACGCCGAAGTAGTCACCACCGAGGCCGAGCCCCTCGATGCCCTGCGAGAGGTCGGCGACGACGATCTCGATGCCGAGCGGATCGGCCCTGGTCTCGATGACCGCGAGGGTCTGCGGAAGCGTGTCCGCGTCCACGACGAACTTGTTCGACTTCGAGCGGCCTGCGCGGCGCACGAGCGTCATCGCCTCGGCGGCGGCGGTGGCCTCGTCGAGCATGGAGGCGTTGGCCAGCGGAAGACCGGCGAGGTCCCCGACGACGGTCTGGAAGTTCAGCAGCGCCTCCAGCCGGCCCTGAGAGATCTCCGGCTGGTACGGCGTGTAGGCGGTGTACCAGGCGGGGCTCTCCAGGACGTTGCGGCGGATGACCGGCGGCGTGATCGTCCCGTAGTAACCGAGGCCGATCATCTGCGTCAGCGGCCGGTTGCGGCCGGCGAGCGCGCGCAGCTCGGCGAGCGCCTGCGTCTCGGTCGCCGGAGCGGGAAGGTCGAGGACCAGTTCGCGCTCGCGGATCGACTCCGGCACCGCACGCTGCGCCAGCTCCTCGAGCGAGCCCACCCCGATGACGTCGAGGATCCTGGCCAGTTCGGCCGGACGGGGGCCGACGTGACGGTCGGCGAAGGGTGTGCCGTGCTCGAGAGCGGCGAGAGGAATGCGGTCCTGCGTCATGAATGCGCCTCCGGCGAGGTATGGGCTGTGGCGTCAGCTGGACACACTGCTGCCGTTGCCCTCCCCACTCTGTCTCCTACCCGCTCGGCGGGCGCCTGAGAGCTTCACCCGGCGAGCCGGGCTTGCACCGTCGGCGGGGTCGGCCGAACCGCCCGACCCGCTTTCCAGAGGCGTCTCACCCATGCGGTCCTTGCCGCCTGAGAGGTTCCGGGGAGGATTTGCTCCTTCGGCGCCGAGCCGGGGACCGGCTCGAGCTCTCCCGCATGGGTTCAGCGACTACTCGCGAATCGTACCTTCTGCGTAGTCGGGTGGTATCGCCTCCGCGACGCGCGTCTCACCCGGTCGCACGGGTGCGGCGCCGCCTGGAGAGCTCGTCCTCCGACATCGGGTCGATCTCCACGCCATCGGCCCGCTCGGCCGGGAACTCGTGGATCGTTCCGCTGATCTCCCGCATGGCGCCGCTGACCGCGATGCCGAACACGCCCTGCCCGCCCTGCAGCAGGTCGACGACCTCCTCCGGGGAGGTGCACTCGTAGACGGTGGTGCCGTCGCTGAACAACGTGATCTTCGCGAGATCCTGCACCCCGCGTCTGCGCAGGTGGTCGACCGCGACCCGGATGTTCTGCAACGAGACCCCGGTGTCGAGCAGTCGCTTGACCACCTTCAGCACCAGGATGTCCTTGAAGGAGTAGAGCCGTTGGCTTCCCGAGCCGTGAGCACTCCTTATGGTCGGAGCGACCAGTCCGGTGCGTGCCCAGTAGTCCAGCTGCCGATAGGTGATGCCGGCGATCTGACACGCCGCCGGTCCCCGGTAGCCGACGAGTTCGTCTGGCAGCGAGGAGTCCGGGAACAGTTCACCCTGTTCGCCGAATCCGGCCCGGATGGGCGCTTCCTCGACCACGCCTGCCTCCCCTCGTCCGGCCCTTCGACCGGCGGCCGCCACGGTGCGGAACCACACCGTCGCGATTCACTCGAGTCCGACGGTAGGACCGGGTTGCAAGCAGGTCAACGCGACGCGCGGGAGGCGGATGCGCTCTACCTCAACTCAACGTTGAGACATCCCCAGATGCTAACTCGGATGAATGACGTTCCGTGATCGTTCGGCTCGATTTCGCTGACGGAGTGTAGTGCGACAACGAGGGCTCACCCCAAGATCAGGTGTCGGCGCCCCGGAAGTCCTCAGGCGAGACGGAGTCGAGGAACTCCCGGAACTTCTCGACCTCGTCCTCCTGCTCGTCAGGAATGATCAGCCCGGCCTCGGCCAGAACCGATTCCTCGGCGTGGATCGGTACACCCGCCCGCAGCGCGAGAGCGACCGAGTCGCTCGGCCTGGCGGAGACCCTGATGTCCCCGTCGAAGACCAGCTCGGCGAAGAACGTGCCCTCTTGCAGGTCGGTGATCCTGACCTGCTCCAGCTGACGGCCCAGTGCCCCGATGACGTCCTTGAGCAGGTCGTGCGTCAGGGGCCGGGCAGGACGAACGCCCTGTTGCTCGAGCGCGATGGCGGTGGCTTCGACAGATCCGATCCAGATCGGCAGGTACCGCTCGCCCTCGGTTTCGCGCAGCAGAAGGATTGGCTGGTTGGCGGGCAGTTCCACCCGCACGCCCACGACGCGCATCTCGCTCATCGGGTCTCGCCTCCCTCAGCACTGCTGTAACTGGCGTCCCCGTATCAACGAGGATCCCCCACGTACCCCTTCGACGCTACCCGCCAAGCGGTGCCAGTGCTCAACCGCCGGGCACGTGAAGAAGCTCATCCTCCGACGACATTTCGCAGCCCTGCCTTCACGAGCAGGGTGTGCAGGGTGACCGACAACGCGGCGAGCTCGCGCACGACCTCGTCGGCCTTGCCGCGCGCATCGGGGTCGCGGTGGCGGTAGAGCGGGGTGACGATCTGCTCGAGCAACCCGATCTCCCGGTCGGCCGAGGCGCGGAACGCGCGCAGATGGCGCGGCTCGATGCCGAACTCGGTCATCGCGCGGACGGTGGTCGCCACGACCACGGCGTCCCTGTCGTAGAAGCCGGCGGCACCGGCTCGGACCAGCCCGTACTGCTCCAGCTCCGCCAACATCGACGTGTCGATGCCCGCGCGGGAGAGCAGCTCCTCACGCGTCAACCGGACGGCGTTGCCTGCCGCGAAGTGCTGTGCGGTGGGAACACCGTCCACGGGAACGAGAGCCCTGGGCGGCCGAGGCACCGGCTGGTCGGGACGAACACCGCGGTCGGCGGCCTCGAGTTGCTTCTTGATGACCTTCAGCGGAAGGTAGTGGTCTCGCTGCGCCGCGAGCACGAAGCGGAGCCGCTCGACGTCGGCCGGCATGAACTGCCGGTACCCCGCGGCAGTACGTGCCGGGCGGACCAGACCCTCGGATTCGAGGAAGCGAATCTTCGAGATCGTCACGTCGGGGAACTCGGGACGAAGCTGCGAGAGCACCGCCCCGATGCTCAATCCCCCACGCTGTGGCCGCCCGGCCGCTGTCACTGGCGCCCCTGGCCCCCGGAGTCCGGACCGGTCAGGAAGACGAGACGGAACTTGCCGATCTGCACCTCGTCGCCGTTGGCCAGCACGGCCTGGTCGACAGGCTCGCGATTGACGTAGGTGCCGTTGAGGCTGCCCACGTCGATCACCACGAATTCCCCGCCCTCACGGCGGAACTCGGCGTGACGACGGGAGACCGTCACGTCGTCGAGGAAGATGTCGCTGTCCGGGTGCCGGCCAGCGCTGGTCGTGTCGCGGTCGAGCAGGAAGCGGGAACCCGCGTTCGGACCGCGCTTCACCACGAGCAGGGCGGACCCAGCAGGCAGCGCGTCCACACCGGCGACAGCCGGCTCCTGCGCGGGCGCCTCGGCGCCCTCGACCTCGGCGAGGAAGTCCGCCCGGAAAACGGAGGTCCGCTCCGGGGACTGCTCCGGCGGAACGCCTGGCCCGTCGTTCGTGCTCACCTGAGCTCTCCTCCTGCTGCTGGATCCGTCGAGACCGTTCAAACCTATCGTGTCCGAGCCACCACCCGAGGAGCGGCTCCCAAACCGGCCGAAGAGCCGCCGGAAGATCGTCGTCACCCCTGCGCCGCCAGCTCCTGGTAGGCAGACGCGTCGAGCAGGTCGTCGACCGCGCTCGGGTCGTCCAACCTGATCTCGACCATCCAGCCCTCGCCGTACGGGTCGGAGTTGACCAGCTCGGGTTGCTGGTCCAGGGAATCGTTGCGCGCCACGACCTCGCCCGCCAGGGGTGCGTAGATGTCGGAAACGCTCTTGGTGGACTCCACCTCGCCCAGCGTCTGCCCCACCGTCACCTGCTCACCGAGCTCGGGAAGCTGCACGAACACCACGTCGCCG
>DASYMV010000123.1:0-16212 GCA_036008865.1 Pseudonocardiaceae bacterium
GAGTGGTCGTGGTCGGCGACCACGACCACTCACGAGGTTCACCTGCGAGGGAGTACAGCCAGTGTTCCCGTCCATCCGCCCCCGGCGGCTCCGCACCACCCCTGCGATGCGCCGCCTCGTCAGCGAGACTTCGGTCCGCCCGCGCCAGCTCGTGCTGCCGATGTTCGTCAAGGAAGGCGCCACCGAGCCGACCGAGATCACCTCGATGCCCGGTGTGCTCCAGCACACCAGGGAATCGCTGCGCAAGGCGGCCGTCGACGCCGTGCAGGCCGGTATCGGAGGCCTGATGCTGTTCGGCGTACCCGCCGAACGCGACGCGGTGGGTTCCGGCGCCACCGACCCCGAAGGCATCCTCAACGTCGCCCTTCGCGACCTGCGCCGCGAACTCGGCGACAGCACCGTGCTGATGGCCGACTGCTGCCTCGACGAGTTCACCGACCACGGCCACTGCGGCGTCCTCTCCGCCGACGGGACGGTCGACAACGACGCGACCCTCGCCCTGTACGCGGAGATGGCCGTCGCACAGGCGCAGTCCGGCGCGCACCTGATCGGTCCCAGCGGGATGATGGACGGCCAGATCGCGGCCATCCGCGTCGCCCTGGACGAGGCCGGCTTCGCCGACACCGGGCTGCTCGCCTACTCGGCCAAGTACGCATCGGCGTTCTACGGCCCGTTCCGCGAAGCCGTCGACTCGCAGCTCTCCGGAGACCGCAAGACCTACCAACAGGATCCGGCCAACGCCCGCGAGTCGCTGCGCGAGGTTGCGCTCGACCTCGCGGAGGGTGCGGACATGGTCATGGTGAAGCCCGCACTGGCCTACCTGGACGTGCTCCGCGCGGTCGCCGAGGTCTCCGACGTGCCGGTCGCCGCGTACCAGGTCTCCGGGGAGTACGCGATGATCGAGGCGGCCGCCGCGAACGGCTGGCTCGACCGCGAGCGCACCATCCTCGAGACGCTCACCTCCATCCGTCGTGCGGGCGCCGACATGGTGCTGACCTACTGGGCGGTCGAAGCCGCCCAGTGGCTAGACCGGGAATGACACCTCCGCACCCGGTTGTCGCCGCACGGTGGCTGTGGATCGGGAGCGCGCTGCTCGGTGCGGTGCGGTTCGTGCTGCAACTCGCCGACCGCCAGGTGCTCGTCGCCGAGATGCGCAAGGCCCAGCCCGAGCTGAGCCAGGACGCCCTCGACGGCGCGGTCTCCGGTGGCGTGCTGTTCGGCGTCCTGCTCGCGGGCGCGCTGGTGACCCTCTACACCGTGTTGGCGACGCGGATGGCGCAGGGGCGCAACTGGGCGCGGGTCGCCTTGACCGTGCTGGGCGGCGCCAGCGTGTTGTTCGGCCTGGCCCGGCTCGTCGCGGTCGTCTCCGGCACGGCCGCGACGGTGAACCTCGTGATCAGCCCGGTCGATCTCGCGTTCATCGTGGTCACGACCCTTCTCGACGCCACGGCGTTGACCCTGATGTTCCTGCCCGCGGCCCGGACCTTCTTCAACATTGCGACACAGGGTGACCGTCGTATGACCATCTGTAGCTAACAGATTGCGCATTCGCGTCGACAGCCGGCACGGTGGTCCTCAAACTCCGCCCATGACCAATCCAAGTGATCCTCACCAACAGCCGCAGGGCGGGTTTCCCCCGGCGGCTCCTCCGGTCAGCGAGGCCGAGTACGGCCAGCAGGTCGTACGGCCCAAGTCGGTGGACACCGCCTACATGTTGTGGCTGGTCGCGGCCGGCATCGGCATCGTCAGCAACCTGATCGGCCTCATCACCGCTCAGGCCATCGCCGACGCGACCGCACGCAGCCTCGGCGTGGACCCCGCCCTCGTGGCAGGTTCCGGCCCGAGCTATGGCGGCATCATCTTCCAGCTGCTGCTGTCCGTCCTGTGGATCGTCGTCGTGCTGCAGATGCGCAAGGGCGCGAACTGGGCCCGGATCGTGCTCACCGTCCTCGGCGGCCTCGGCATTCTCTTCGGTCTGATGGGCCTCGCCGCCCTGGGCATCCTGTTCGCGGTGGGCGTCTTCGGTGCGATCCAGGCCCTGCTGGGCCTGGTTGCGCTCGTCGTCGAGATCGCCGCGATCGTCTTCATGTTCAAGTCCGACTCGAACCGGTACTTCAAGGCCAACGGCTGATCTGTCCGCGGGGCGGTGGTGGGGCGGTGACGCACCCACCACCAGCCCGTTCCGGTGGACAGGTACCACGGGTGGTTCTAGCGTCCGAAGGGTGACCACTCCACAGGACCCAGGGGATCGGGAGCAGCCCGAGCAGTTCCCGCCCGCACCGCCACCGCCGGCCGCGCCGCCCGTCAGCGAGAGCGAGTACCGGCAGGTCGAACGGCCGAAGGCCGTCGACACCGCTTTCACGCTGTGGTTCGTCGCCGCCGGTGTCGGACTGCTGTCCAACATCCTCGGCCTCGCCACCGCGCAGGACGTCGCCAACGAGGTGTCCCGCCGGATCGGCACCACCGTGGATTCGAGCCAGACCGCCACCGGCGTGGGCACCACCATCACGAGCATCGTGCTGCTCGCGCTGTGGGTGGCCATCGTCTTCCAGATGCGCAAGGGGGCGAACTGGGCGCGCATCCTCCTCACCGTCCTCGGTGTGCTGAGCGTCCTCGCGGGCTTGTTCGGCCTGCTGCTGATCGGCGTGCTGTTCAGCATCGGGATCCTCGGCGTGCTCCAGGCCCTGCTCGGCATCGCACAGCTCGTGACAGTGATCGCGGCCATCGTCTTCATGTACAAGCGGGAGTCGAACGCTTACTTCAAGGCACACTGATCAGGTGATGCCAGCCCGTCCACCCCACGGTGAACCACCCACGCCCCTGCCGGCCGCGCTGCGGACAGCCGTGGGGGTGTGGCTCGCTCTGGCCGTCTTCGGTGTGGTCAACGTCGCATACCTGTGGTTTCAGCGGAGCAGACTGCGGGATCTCGCCGTGCAGAGCGGCATCCCGGCTGATCGTGCCGGTTCCGCGGTCACCGGACTGCTGGTCCAGCTCAGCGTCATCACGGTCGTGTTGGGCGCCGGGTACGTGGTCTTCGCCTCGATGCTCAAGCGCAGGCGGAGGTGGGCGCGCGTCGCGCTGACCGTGCTCGGGCTCCTGCACCTGCTGTGGTCGCTGCTGATCGGCGTCAGCCCGGCGGGCGTGGTGGTCGTGCTCCTCATCGCGGTGGGTGTCGCGCTCACGTGGCGTCCGAGCACGCGGCAGTGGCTGACCGAGGGGGAATGAACATGTCCGAGGCCGACCCGTACGGATCGCCGTATCACCTGGTGCGGCTGCCCGGTCAGGAGCAGCCCGACCTGTCGCAGTTCACGGTCTGGCCACCACCGATGCCGGAGGTGGGCGCGCACGAGACCGTCCCGACTCCTCCGGCGACGGTGCGCGCGGCCTTCTGGTGCTGGATCGCCGCCTCGCTTCTGGTCGTCGTCGGTCTGCCGTTCGTGATCTGGTTGAGCCGCGTGCGGCTCGCCCGGAGCATCTACAACGGGTCGCTCGCCGATCCGCAGCCGATGACGATGGCGCAGGCCGAGCTCGGTGCGGCGTTCGCCGTGGTCGGCTTCGCACTCGGGTTCGCGGCCCTCTCCACGCCCTACCTCATCGCCGCGGTCAAGCAGCGCAGCGGCCACAACTGGGCGCGGGTGCTGCTCTCCGTGCTCGGCGCTCTCGGTGTGTTGTTCGGCCTGTTCATGCTGCTCAACCTCACCGTCGACGACCTGTGGGCGTCCTCGTGGGTTGCCGGTGTGGCGGTCGCGCTGCTGATGATCGGCTGCACGATCGTGGGCATGGCGCTCATGTTCCTGCCGGCGTCCAACCACTACGTCGCGGCGGTGAAGGTGTGACGAGCAGGCGACGTCCCGAGCGCCGCGACGCCTTCCCGACGGGCCGGCTCGGCCTCGCCGGGGTGGACGGTGCTGACGAGTTCGGTGACGAGCCGGAGCCCGTGCTCCACGCCGAGCCCGGCTCGACGTGGTGGCCGGTGCTGTGGGGTCCCGCGTTCGCGGTGATCGCGATGGGCGTCGAGGGGTTCACCGGGGCGGTGAACGTGCTTGCCTGGGCGATGATCGGCCTCGCCCTCATGGGCACGACGGCCATCTGGGTGCAAGGGCGCAGACGGATCTGCTCGGTGCAGCTCACCCCGTCCACGCTGCGTCAGGGGCGCGAGCGCCTCGCGGTGAAACGCATCGCCGAGGTCGACGACGTGGGCCTTCCCGTGGGCGGCAAGGTGCTCGGAGGTGGCTGGAACGCACCCCGAGGAACGACCGGGCTGCCGATCAGGCTCGACGACGGATCCGTGGTGCTCGGCTGGGCGCGTGACGTGGACGCTCTGCGCCGGGCACTGCACCGGGTGCTGCCTTCGTGAGAAGCTGCGCGCTGTGATGGCACCGCAGACCAGCCAGGGGCACGGGACGCCGCTCCCGCCGTCGCTGCACCAGCCCCGGCGGGCTTTGATCGCGATGGGCGAGCTGGTGCTCGTGGTTCTGTTCGTCCTGGGGGCCGTGTGGTGCTGGCGGCACGGCGTCGTGCGCTCGGAGTATCCGGTCGAGGGGCGGGCACCGCTCGAGTCGACGCGCTACTCGGGCACGTGGATCGGCACGGCCATCGGGCTGACCACGCTGGGTGCTCTGTTCCTGCTGGACGCGGTGCGTCAACTGGTCCTCGCGGGTCGTGCCCGGCCCCGTGAGCAGAAGGACATGACGCAGGCCACTGAGTGGGACGTGTGAAACTGGAAGCCGTGACAGCTAGGAGCACGGCACCCGACATCTCCCGATCCAAGGCGTTGTTCGAACGCGCCGCCACTGTGACGCCGGGCGGGGTCAACTCGCCGGTACGGGCGTTCCACTCGGTCGGCGGCACACCGCGGTTCATGGTCCGCGGAGAGGGACCGCACCTGTGGGACGCCGACGGGAACCGGTACGTCGACCTGGTGTCCTCGTGGGGCCCGATGATCCTCGGCCACGCGCATCCCGAGGTCGTCGAGGCGGTGCGTTCGGCGGCTACGAACGGCCTGTCGTTCGGCACACCGACCGAGGGTGAGATCGAGCTCGCCGAGGAGATCATCGACCGCGTCGAGCCGGTCGAGCAGGTGCGCCTGGTCAACTCCGGCACCGAGGCGACGATGAGCGCGGTCCGCCTCGCCAGGGGTTTCACCGGGCGACGCAAGGTGATCAAGTTCGCCGGGTGCTACCACGGCCACGTCGACGCCCTGCTCGCGCAGGCCGGCTCAGGCGTCGCGACGCTCGGCCTGCCGACGTCCCCCGGGGTCACCGGCGCGCAGGCGGCGGACACCCTGGTGCTGCCCTACAACGACCTCGACGCCGTGCGGACCGCGTTCGCGGAGAACCCCGGCGAGATCGCCTGTGTGATCACCGAGGCGGCGGCGGGCAACATGGGCGCGGTCGCGCCCGTGCAGGGTTTCAACGCGGCGCTGCTCGAGATCGCTCACGCGGACGGTGCCCTGCTGATCATGGACGAGGTCATGACCGGCTTCCGCGTCTCGCGCGCCGGATGGTTCGGCATCGAACGCGTCAGGGGAGACCTCTACACCTTCGGCAAGGTCATGTCGGGTGGCCTGCCCGCAGCGGCCTTCGGCGGTCGCGCCGACGTGATGGCGAAGCTCGCACCCGCCGGTCCGGTGTACCAGGCGGGCACGTTGTCGGGTAACCCGGTGGCGGTCGCTTCCGGCCTGGCGACCCTGCGTGCCGCCACCGACGACGTGTACCTGGCGCTGGACCGCAACGCCGCCCGGCTGGGCGCGCTGTTCACCTCGGCGCTCACCGACGCGGGCGTCCCGCACCGCGTGCAGTTCGCGGGCAACCTGCTGAGCGTGTTCTTCAGCGAGGAACCGGTGCTCGACTACGCCGGCGCGCAGGCCGCCGAGACGTGGCGTTTCCCGCCGTTCTTCCACGCATTGCTCGAACGCGGCGTCTACGCGCCGCCGAGCCCGTTCGAAGCCTGGTTCGTGAACGCGGCCATGGGAGAAGACGAGTTCTCGGTGATCGCCGACGCGTTGCCGCACGCCGCGGCCGCTGCCGCGGCAGCGCAGAAGGAGACCGACAAGTGACGCGGACCGTCGTGCACCTGCTCCGGCACGGAGAGGTGCACAACCCGACCGGGATCCTCTACGGCCGGCTGCCGGGGTTCCGGCTGTCCGAACGCGGCCAGCGGCAGGCGCTGACGGTGGCGGAGCACCTCGCCGACCACGACATCGTGCACGTGGTCGCCTCGCCGCTCGAACGCGCGCAGCAGACCGCGTCGCCGATCGCGGACTCGCACCGGCTGGAACTCGCCACCGACGACCGGCTCATCGAGGCGGGCAACAAGTTCGAGGGACTGCGGGTCGCCGTGGGCGACGGTGCGCTGCGGTCCCCGATGCACTGGCCGAAGCTGGTCAACCCGTTCCGCCCGTCGTGGGGCGAGCCGTACCTCGACATCGCGCACCGGATGCTGGGCGCCGTGCAGCGCGCCCGCGCGACGGCCGCCGGCCACGAGGCGGTGTGCGTCTCGCACCAGCTCCCGATCTGGACGCTGCGGCGGTTCCTGGAGGGCAAGCGGATGTGGCACGACCCGCGCAAGCGCGAGTGCTCTCTGGCATCGCTGACGAGCCTGATCTTCGAGGGCGAACAGCTCGTGAAGGTCGCGTACTCGGAGCCGGTCGGCGTGACGAACCCGCGGGTGACCGGAGCATGAGGGCCCTCCTCGTCGTCCTGCTGCTCCTCGTCGCCGGCTGTTCCACGGGCAAGGACGCGGTGGTCGCGGGCAGCGAGTTCCAGTTCGTCGCACCAGGTGGTCAGACCAAGATCACCTACGAGGGTGCCGACCGCAAGGTCGTGTCGGGGCTGTCCGGCCCGAGCCTGCTCGAGCCGGACAAGAAGATCGACTTGTCCGAGTACTCGGGCAAGGTGGTCGTGGTCAACATCTGGGGCTCCTGGTGCCCTCCGTGCCGCACGGAGGCCGAGCAGATGCAGCAGGTCCACACCCAGACCAAGGACTCCGGTGTGCAGGTGCTCGGCATCGACGTGAAGGAGCACTCGCCGCAACCGGCGCAGGACTTCACCCGCGACCGGAACCTGACCTACCCGTCGATCTACGACGACTCCGGCCGCACCCTGCTGGCCTTCAAGGGATATCCGCCGAACGCGGTGCCGTCGACCATCGTCCTCGACCGCCAGCACCGCGTCGCGGCGGTGTTCCTCGTGGAACTGCTCGCGTCCGATCTGCTTCCCGTGGTGCAGAAGCTCGCGTCGGAGAGCGCCTGACAAACCCCCGTGCCGAGCCCGCGACGAGGGCGCTGGAGCGGGGTGGGCTGCTCGACGATGTGAGCCTGGACGCTCCAAAGGGGCACCAGTGGGTGTGAGATCCGTGTTGTTACCTACCCTCATCAGTGTGAATCCCACGGACCTCGCCACGTCGGGGCCGCTCCTGCTGGCCACCGGGGTGGCACTGCTCGCGGGGGCGATCTCGTTCGCCTCCCCGTGCGTGGTACCCCTGGTTCCCGGCTACCTGGCTTACCTGGCCGGGCTCGTCGGTGCCGAGGCGCCCGCGGTGGACAGCACCGAACCGGCCAAGGTGGGCCGTTGGCGCGTCGCCGGTGCGGCGCTGCTCTTCGTCCTCGGCTTCACCGTGGTCTTCGCGATCACTTCGTTCACCGTGCTCGGCCTGAGCCAGGCCGTGTTCCTCAACGAGGACCTCCTGCAGCGCGTCGGGGGCGTGATCACCATCGCCATGGGCCTGGTGTTCATCGGTCTCATCCCGATGCTGCAGCGCGACGTCCGGATGCACCGGACCCCGCGCGCAGGGCTGCTCGGAGCTCCGCTGCTCGGCGCGGTGTTCGCCTTCGGCTGGACGCCGTGCATCGGCCCGACACTGGCCGGAGTGCTCGCCGTGGCCCGCGGTACCCAGGTCGGCTCGGAGACGGTCCGGGGCGTGGTGCTGGTGCTCGCGTACTGCCTCGGCCTGGGCCTGCCGTTCGTGCTGCTCGCGCTCGGCGCGCGCTGGGCGGTCCGGGTCACCGGCTGGCTGCGCGCACACGTTCGCGCGGTGCAGATCTTCGGTGGAGTGCTGCTGCTCGCGGTGGGCGTGGCACTGGTGACGGGTGTGTGGGGCGACTTCGTGGCGTGGCTTCGCATCACGCTCGTCAACGACGTGAGGTTGCCGCTCTAGTGAGAAACGCACTGGCATTCCTGCGCAACACCTGGCGCGGCCTCACCGCGATGCGCACCGCGTTGAGCCTGCTGTTCCTGCTCGCGCTCGGTGCGATGCCCGGTGCGCTGCTACCGCAGCGGTCGTTGAACTCCCCCAAGGTGGTCGAGTACATCGACCAGCACGGGTGGTGGGGCCGGCTGCTCGACAAGATGCAGTTCTTCGACGTCTACGGCAGCGTCTGGTTCGCCGCGATCTACGTGCTGCTGTTCGTGTCGCTGGTCGGGTGTCTCCTGCCGAGGACGTTGGATTACTACAGGCAGTCGCGCGCGAAGCCCGTGCTGACGCCTCGCAACCTCTCCCGGATGCCGCACCACGCGTCGTCCACTGCGGACACCACGGCCGAAGAGGTGATCACGAGCGCCAAGTCGGTGCTGCGCGGCTGGCGCACCGTCGAGCGCGAGGAGGCCGACGGCGCCCGCAGCATCAGCGCGGAGCGCGGATTCCTCCGCGAGGCCGGCAACCTGGTGTTCCACTTCGCGCTGCTCGGCATGCTCGTCGCCTTCGCGCTCGGCAAGATGTTCGGCTACGAGGGCCAGGTCATCGTCCAGGCGGGTGGCGGCCAGTTCTGCAACTCCGGCGTGTTCAACTACGACTCGTTCAAACCCGGTCTGCGGGTGGACGGCACACAGCTCTCCCCGTTCTGCGTGAAGGTCGACGACTTCCACGCCAGCTACCTGGCCAACGGACAGGCCGAGAGCTTCCTCGCCGGCATCTCCTACCAGTCGGGTGACGACCTCTCCTCGGGCACCTGGCGGCCGTACCCGCTCAAGGTCAACGATCCGCTGAGGACCGCTGGTGACCGCGTCTACCTCCTCGGCCACGGGTACACGCCCAAGTTCACGGTGACCTTTCCCAACGGCGCCACGCGGACCGGTGCCGTGCAGTGGAAGCCGGTCGACCCGATCACCCTGCTGTCCGAAGGCGCGACGAAGTTCGACCCGCCGCAGATCACCGACTCGCAGGAGCGCCGCCGCAACCAACTCGCGATCACCGGGCTGCTCGCACCGAGCGCGGTGTTCTCCGGAACGCTGCTCAGCTCGAACTTCCCCGAGGCTCGAAAGCCCGCCGTCGCGATCGACGTGCTGCGCGGCGACCTCGGCAACGACTCGGGCCGCGGTCAGTCCATCTTCTCGATCGACCAGTCCATGGTGGACAGCGGCCGGCTGAAGAAGGTCGCACGGCAGAATCTCGAGGTCGGTCAGCAGGTCAAGCTCGACGACGGCACGGTCATCCGCTTCGACGGTGTCGACGACTGGGTGTCCCTCCAGGTGGCCCACGACCCGACCCAGGTGTGGGTGCTCGGTTTCGCGGTGCTGATCATCCTCGGGCTCGGCACGTCGCTCGTCGTCAAGCGCCGTCGTGTGTGGGTCCGGGCGGTACCGCAACATGATGGGCGTACGTTGGTCGAGGTCGGCGGGCTCGCGCGGACCGATCAGGCCGGGTACGGCGAGGAGTTCGTCGGACTGGCTCGTGAGCTGCTCGGCGTCACCGGGTCGCAGGGCCGAGTGCCCGCCACCTCGGCCGTGCGCTCCGGCCGACCGGGTGTGGGTGTCCCGCAGGACAAGGAGAGCTGATGCCCGTCAACGAGACGCTGGCGACCTACAGCGACTGGACGTACAACAGCGCGGTCGCCGTCTACGTCCTCGCGATGGTCTTCTACCTGTGCGAGCAGGCTTTCGGTCGTGTCGCGAAGAAGTCCTCACAGGAGGCGCGCGAGCTGGTCGCCGTCGGCGGCGGAGGCTCCGAGGTCGTCGTGACGACCGCGGCGTCGCCTGCTCCTGGCCGGGTGATCCGCGAGGAGCGCTCCCGCGCCGAGCGGCTCGGCCGCATGGGGGCGGCGCTGACCGTGCTCGGCGCGGTGCTGCACGGCGGTTCGCTGGTGCTGCGCGGTGTGGCCACCGGCCGCGCGCCGTGGGGAAACATGTACGAGTACGGCGCTCTGCTGTGCCTCGCCGCGGTGGTCACGTGGCTCGTGCTGATGCGCAAGTACTCGGTGCGCAGGCTCGGCGCGTTCGTGCTCCTGCCGATCGTGATCCTGATGTTCCTCGGCGGCACCGTCCTCTACACCAACGCCGCCCCGGTGCAGCCCGCGCTGCAGTCCTACTGGCTCGTCATCCACGTCTCGGTGATCTCGGCCTCCAGCGGCATCCTGCTCGTGCCGGGCATCGTGAGCGTGCTGTACCTGCTGAAGAACGCGAACGAGCGCAACCCCGAGCGGCTTGTGAAGATCACGCGGAAGCTTCCCGCGGCGGACGTCCTCGACCGGCTCGCCTACCGCACCACCATCTTCGGCTTCCCGCTCTACACGGTCGGCATCATCTGCGGCGCGATCTGGGCGGAGGCGGCCTGGGGCCGCTTCTGGGGCTGGGATCCCAAGGAGACGACGGCGTTCGTCGCCTGGGTCGTCTACGCGGCCTACCTCCACGCTCGCGCCACGGCCGGGTGGCGCGGCAGCGGAGCCGCGTGGATCAACGTGCTCGGGTTCGCGGTGAGCGTGTTCAACCTGTTCTTCATCAACTTGGTGACGGCCGGGTTGCACTCCTACGCCGGAGTCGGCTGAGCGGATCCTCAGGTGCCCCGATCGGGCGTACCACCTCCCGGTTCGCCGTCTGGGAGATGGCAACCCCGGTTAGAGGAACCGGTGACCGCCGACTACCGTCCCACTCCGGGGGTCGGGGAGGTCTCGATCCGCTTGCTCAGGGAGGGCCCCAGCGGTGACCGGTCGCTACGAGGAGCCTGAGCCGCGGCACAACGTGTCATGGCAGCCGCCGGCGGGTGCGGATCCGCACCAGTCGGGCGCGCACCAGGTCGAGACGAATTCAGGTCCGCACTACGTCGAGCCGGAGACGGTCTACATCGACCCGTCCGCCTCGGGCCCGATGCCGGTGAGTGGCGGCCCTTCCGGCTCATACCCGGTGGGCGGTGGTCCGTCGGGCTCGTACCCCGTGGGTGGCGGGCGGTCCGGTCCTCACCCCGTGGGCGGTGGTCCGTCGGGCTCGTACCCCGTGGGTGGCGGCCCGTCCGGTCCCTACGCGATGCCCGCCCAGCCGCAGTACGGCGACCCCGCGGCTTCCGGTCCGCACCAGTACCAGGGCGCGTTCCCGAACAACTTCCCGCAGATGCCGCCTCAGCAGCAGGGACAGCCACGGGGGACGACCGCTCACGACGTCTCGTCGCAGCAGTTGATCAAGCAGGACAAGCGCCCGCCGCAGTCCGGCTGGCGCAAGGCGCTCCACGCCGTGACCGGTGGGCTGGTCAATCTCGGTGAGAGCCCGGCCGACATCCGCCGTCGCGAGCTGATCGGCCGGATCAACCAGCCGCTGCGCGGGTGCTACAAGATCGCGATGCTGAGCCTCAAGGGCGGCGTCGGCAAGACGACGACCACGGCCACGCTGGGCTCCACTTTCTCGTCGCTGCGCGGTGACCGGGTGATCGCGGTCGACGCGAACCCGGACCGCGGCACGTTGGCGCTCAAGGTGCCGAGGGAGACCACGGCTACCGTGCGGCACCTGCTGCGCGACGTGTCGCGGATCACCAAGTACAGCGACGTGCGTGCCTACACCTCGCAGAGCCCGAGCCGTCTGGAGGTGCTGGCCAGCGAGCAGGACCCGGCGGTGTCGGAGGCCTTCAGCGACCAGGACTACCTGCGCACGGTCGCGCTGCTCGAGCACTTCTACAACATCGTGCTGACCGACTGCGGCACCGGTCTGATGCACTCGGCGATGAAGGGCGTGCTGGACCAGGCGAACTCGCTCGTGCTCGTGTCGTCCGGTTCGGTGGACGGCGCGCAGACCTCGGCGGCGACGCTGGACTGGCTGGACGCCCACGGCTACCGCGACCTCGTCGCCAAGTCGGTCGCGGTGATCAACTCGGTGCGGCCGGGATCCGGCAAGGTCGACATGGACAAGCTCGCCGCGCACTTCGCCTCGCGTTGCCGTGCGGTCGTCAAGATCCCGTTCGACCCGCACCTGGAGGAGGGCGCGGAGATCGAGCTGGACAAACTCGCGCCGGACACCCGACTGGCGCTGCTGGAGCTCGCGGCCACCGTCGCCGACGACTTCCCCAGCTAGTCCGGACGTGTTCTGGGCCCACGACGCTCACGCGTCGTGGGCCCAGAACCTCGTGTCAGGAGTCTTGGCCCTCTTCCGGGCGCCGCTTCTGCTCGCCCAGCTTGCGGAGGAACTCCGGATCGTCGTCCGGTGCGATGGGGCGACGTGACCCCACTTCCAGGCGTTGTGGTCCGAACGCGCGCCAGAGCAGTGCGGCGACGGTGAGCGCACCGATCAGCGCGAGCACGTACAGCATGGTCGCCACCTCCTTTGCGACGAGATTACGCGCTGCGGAGGAGGCTGGGCTCAATGACGAACGGGTTCGGTGGCTTCGGTGGTGAGTTCGGAGAGCAGCGCCTGCACTTCCGACTCGCGGAACCGGCGGTGGCCGCCAGGCGTGCGGATCGATCCGATCCTGCCTGCGGTGGCCCATCGGGTCACGGTCTTGGGGTCGACGCGGAACAGGTTGGCGACCTCACCAGGGGTGAGCAGACGTTCTCCTGCGTGCTGACGGTTGGCCTGCATGGACGCGGTCACGATCGTCCTCCTCAGATCCGACGTACCGGTCGCATCGTGGCATCTCACCCGTCAGGTACTCGAACGCTTGTCTGATGGTAAAGAGGGAGTAAGGGACGAAACGCGCGGTTCGGACATGCAGGGCCGCGGGCCTAGGCTGGCACAGTGGATGCTCTTGATCGTCAGATCATTGCCGCTCTCCGGGTCAACGGTCGGGCAACATATGCCGATCTCGGGCGCAAGGTCGGGCTGTCCGCCTCGGCCGTGCACGAGCGAGTCGGCAAGCTCGAATCGACCGGTGTGATCGTCGGATACCACGCTGTCGTCGACCCGAGCGCGGTCGGACTCGGTGTCACCGCACTGGTCAGCATCCACCCCACGGACACCGCGGACGACGACGACCTGGCACACGCGCTGGGCGAGCTCACCGAGGTCGAGTCCTGCTACCGGGTCGCGGGAGACGAGTCGTTCATCGTGAAGGTGCGGGTGGCGACCGTCGACGATCTGGAGCGTGCGCTGGGACGGCTCCGCCGCATTTCAGGGGTGGCGCGGACTCGGACGACGGTCGTGCTGTCGACCCGCTTCGAGGGCAGGCCGAACACCTCGGACGCGGCTTTCGAAGAGGGCGAACCGGGCGCGTAACCTGGTGAACCGTGCACCTCGGCCGTGATCTGACGCTGTACGTCCTCGCGCGACTGGGCTTGGTCGCAGTCGTGACCTTGGCGTTGACACCGTTCAACGTGCCGCTGCTCGTGGCTCTCGCGGTGGGTGTGGTCGTCGCGCTGCCGCTGTCGCTGTTCCTCTTCCGCGGCCTGCGCGGGAGGGTGGCCGCCGGTCTGAACGAGCGCGGCGCCGCCCGCCGTGCCGAACGCGACAAGTTGCGCGCTCAGCTGCGTGGCGACAACCCGTCCTCAGACCCCTCGTGAGTGATGGGTAGCACTGTGGCGCTACCCATCACCCCGAAGTGCGAGAAGGTCCATCTCCTCACGGGTGAGGCGCTCGATCACCTCACGCAGTCCCAGCCGGTCGAGCCAGTGGTCGGGACCGCGGTCACCCCGTCCGCGCCGGGGATGTTCCCGCAGATCGCACCGGTCGAGTCGCTGCGCGTCCCCGCCGCACCGGTCAGCAGGCACCCGAGTGAGCGGTCCTGGAGGTCGGTCACAGAGGTTCGGTGTCGCCGAAGTTAGGGTGCGGCGTGAGCACTTCAGGTGACGTGACCGTTTTCGCGGAGGCAGCGTGACTTCCGTCGACCGCTCGTGCGAGAGAACGAGGCACTGGGTCCGTGAAGCCGTGCGGATCATCGACGCCGATGCCAACCGCAGCGCCGACACGCACCTGCTGCGATTCCCGCTCCCGCTCGACTGGGGAATCGACCTCTATCTCAAGGACGAGTCGACGCATCCGACCGGATCGCTGAAGCACCGGCTCGCCCGATCGCTCTTCCTCTACGCGATCTGCAACGGCTGGGTGGCCGGTGGGACCCCCGTCATCGAGGCGTCGTCGGGGTCCACGGCGGTGTCCGAGGCCTACTTCGCCAGGCTGCTGGGCCTGCCGTTCATCGCGGTGATGCCGCGCTCGACGAGCCCGGAGAAGGTGGCGCTGATCGAGCGGCAGGGCGGTCGATGCCACTTCGTCGACGAGCCAGGGGCGATCTACGACGAGTCGCGCCGTCTGGCGCACGAGCTCGGCGGGCACTTCATGGACCAGTTCACCCACGCCGAGCGTGCGACCGACTGGCGCGGCAACAACAACATCGCCGAATCGATCTTCGAGCAGATGGCGCTCGAGGCGTCGCCGGAACCGGATTGGATCGTGGTCGGAGCGGGCACGGGCGGCACCAGCGCGACCATCGGTCGCTACATCCACTACCGCAGGCTGCACACCAGGCTCGCCGTCGTGGACCCCGAACACTCCGTGTTCTTCGGCGCCTGGCGTGACAGCGACCCCGCGCTGGTCGGCACGCGGGGGTCGCGCATCGAGGGCATCGGCAGGCCGAGGGTGGAGCCGTCGTTCGTCGGGCAGGTGATCGACCGGATGATCAAGGTGCCGGACGCCGCGTCGATCGCCGCGGTCCGGTACGTCGAGGGGCTGCTCGGCCGCCGGGTGGGCGGCTCGACCGGCACGAACCTGTGGGGTGCGTTCCAGCTCATCGCGGAGATGCGCGCTTCAGGCGTGCGTGGCAGCGTCGTCACGCTGCTGTGCGACGGTGGCGAGCGCTACGCCGACACCTACTACCACGATGCGTGGGTGGCGCAGCAGGGGCTGGACCTGCGGTCCTCATTGGACACCCTCGCCGAGTTCGGCTCGACGGGACGCTGGAAGTCCTGAAACGCCGTGGTCGTCAGCCGAGGAGCAGCGCGACGGTCGTGGCGATCGACCACAGCAGCATGGCGAGCCCGGTGTCCCGGAGCACGGGGATCAGAGCCTTGCCGGTGTCGCCCCGCACGATCCGCCGCACGGACGGCGCCACCAGCGGCAGCGCCAGAAAGCCCAGGAGCGCCGGCGGGATCCTCAAAGCGATCACGATCGTGATGATGAACGGGACGGCCACCAGGGCGAGGTAGAGGTTGCGGGTGTCGCGGTCGCCCAGCAGCACCGCCAGGGTGCGCTTCCCCGCGGTGACGTCGGTGGGGATGTCGCGAAGGTTGTTGGCCACGAGCACGGCGGTGGAGAACGTCCCCACGGCGATCGCCCCGCCGATGCCGACACCCGTGATCTGTCCGGTCTGCACGTACAGCGTGCCGAGCACGGCGGCCGGGCCGAAGAAGAGGAACACCGCGATCTCACCCAGTCCGGCGTAGCCGTACGGGCGCTTGCCTCCGGTGTAGTACCACGCCGCGACGATGCACACCGCCCCGAACGCGAGCAGCCACCACCTGCCCGAGATCACGACCAGCGCGAGCCCGGCCACGGCCGCCACGCCGAGACTGGCGAAAGCCGCGTTGCGCACGGCCTTCGGGTCAGCGGCGCCGGAGCCGACCAGGCGGAACGGCCCGACCCGGTTCGCGTCCGTTCCGCGGATGCCGTCGGAGTAGTCGTTGGCGTAGTTCACCCCGACCTGCAGCATCAGCGACACGATCAGAGCGAGCAGTGTCTGCGCCAGGCTGAGTGCGTCGATGTTGTACGCGGCACCCGCGCCGACCAGCACGGGTGAGATCGAGTTCGGCAACGTGCGAGGGCGGGTCCCCTCGATCCACTGCGCGACTGTGGCCATGGCGCTAATCCTGTGTCATGAGGGGAGCTCTGTGGACACCGGGTGTCCTCAAAGCTCCCCTCACGACGGACGGCAGGATCAGTGAAGCCGCGACTGGAAGAGGGAACGGATCGCGGCGCGGTCCACCTTGCCGGGGCCGCGAAGCGGGAGTTCGGACGCGAATCGCAACTCCTTGGGGGCCGCGGCGCGCCCGACTGCGGACCGCACCGCCTCCCGCAGGCACTGCTCGCCGGG
>DASYMV010000124.1:0-3931 GCA_036008865.1 Pseudonocardiaceae bacterium
CCACCCACCCCGGTCCACCCACCTCCTGCGACCGCGCCACCAGGAAGATCACCGTGGCGGCGACGAGGAAACCGGTGGCAACCAGTTTCATCCGTCGCAGGTCCCGTCGCTTGGCCTGGTCAGCCGCTGTCAGTTGCTCCACGCCGCCATTGTCCGTGAAGATCCTGGGTTGTGCGGGTACCAGTGCTAGTCCCCAGGTTGCGGCCGTTCACCTCGACGATCTTCGCGGAGATGACCGCGCTGGCCCAGCGCACCGGGGCGGTGAACCTGGGGCAGGGCTTCCCCGACACGGACGGCCCCGCCGGGATGCTCGCGGCGGCCAAGGAAGCGATCGACTCGGGTTTCAACCAGTACCCTCCCGGCCCCGGAATGCCCGTGCTGCGCGAGGCCGTCGCCGAGCACCGCGAGCGGTACGGAACCCGGTACGACCCGGACACCGAGGTGCTGGTGACCGTCGGAGCGACGGAGGCGATCGCGGCCACGCTGCTCGCGATCGTCGAGCCGGGTGACGAAGTCGTGCTGATCGAGCCCTACTACGACTCGTACGCGGCGTCGGTCGCGCTCTCCGGTGCGACGCGGTGCACCGTCGGCCTGGTCGAGGACCCCGTGACCGGCCGGCTCGGGCTGGACGTCGACGCCCTGCGCGCCGCGATCGGGCCGCGCACCCGCGCGTTGCTGCTGAACTCGCCGCACAACCCGACCGGCACCGTGTTCACGCGCGAGGAACTGTCCGCGGTGGCGAAGCTGTGCGTGGAGCACGACCTCATCGCCGTCACCGACGAGGTGTACGAGCACCTGGTGTTCGACGGTGGCGAGCACGTGCCGCTCGCCACGTTCCCCGGCATGGCCTCGCGCACGGTCACCATCTCGGGTGCGGGCAAGTCCTTCAACTGCACCGGCTGGAAGATCGGCTGGGCGTGCGGTCCGGCGGAGTTGATCGCGGCGGTTCGCGCCGCCAAGCAGTTCCTGACGTTCGTGGGAGGTGCGCCGTTCCAGCCCGCCGTCGCCCACGCGCTGCGTCACGAGATGGCGTGGGTGGCCGGGCTCCGCGACGGCCTCGCGGACAAGCGATCGCGGCTCGCCGAGGGCCTTGCGGAAGCCGGATTCGCCGTCCGCCCGTGCCAGGGCACCTACTTCATCTGCGCGGACGTGCGACCGCTCGGCTTCTCCGACGGCGCGGAACTCTGCCGCGCGTTGCCGGAGAAGATCGGCGTCGCCGCCGTGCCGGTGCAGGTCTTCACCGACCACCCCGACCAGTGGCGCCACCTCGTGCGATTCGCCTTCTGCAAGAAGGACGACGTGATCGACGAGGCGCTGCGCCGCCTGCACGAACTCGCGCCCTGAGCAACGCAGCGAGTTGCAGATACACCGCGATCCCGCACTCCACACCATTGTGCGGCGGTGGGATCCGATGAGCGTCGGGCTCCTTCGAACCGGGCATGAACGAACTTTGCACAGCAGACCTGGTCGCCCTCGCCGGACAGGACGACGACGACGCCTGGCGTGAACTCGTCCGTCGTCACGGCGCGCTCGTCTGGTCGGTTCCGCGCGCCTTCCGGTTGACCGAGGCCGACGCCTCCGACGTGTTCCAGAACACCTGGCTCGCGCTCGCCGAGAACCTCACGCGAATCCGCGAACCGGCACGACTGGCCGGATGGCTGATCACCACTGCCCGGCGGGAAACCCTGCGTCTGCTGGAGATCCGTGGACGCGAGGAACCGATCGACTCGTGGTGGCACGCGCCCGCGAGCGACCCCGGACCGGAGGACGTCGCGCTCGCCGGCGACCGCTCGACCACGCTGTGGCGCGTCTTCTCCGGGCTGAGCGAGCGCTGCCAGCGGATGCTCCGGCTGCTCGCGCACAGCCCGGACCTGACCTACACCGAGATCGCGCGTGCGCTCGGCGAGCGGACGAACAACCTCGGCTCCACCCGAAGCCGGTGCCTGGCGGTGCTGCGCCGCCGCATGCTCGCCGCAGGCCTGATCGAGGAGGCCGTGTGGTGATCCTCGACGAGCTCGCGCGGCTGCTGAACCAGGTCGACCCCGTTCCCGCGGTGGTCATCGCCGCCGCCGAGGCCGCATTCCGGACGCGTGGTCGCATCGCCGAGGTCGTGCCCCGTCGATCGGGTGATGTCTTCGCGCTCAGCCAGGCGTGAGAACGGGCACGACACCGTGCGCTGGCCGGCAGTGTCCACAGCGGACGCAACGGAATGTGTTCACCCGGTCGGGTAGCAACCCTGACAGCCGCATCGGACCGCCCTTCCGGGTGGTTCAGACGGAGATCGTTCGCAATTGATCTGGCGAATGCTAGACATAGCAGAATCGTCGACCTCAGACGTCGCGACGCGTCGACGGTGACCAGGACGGTGGTGATTCCCGTGGACAGCACAGGTGCGGTGCGCAGCACCGGATCGCTGCTGCGGGTCGCCCTGATGCGCGTGCTCGTGGTCGGTGGCCTGACCGCCTCCGCATGGTTGCTCAGCGACGCCGTGGCGTCAGCGGACACCGGCACTCCTGCGGGCACGGCGAACGGCTCCGGCCACGCGGCCGCACCGGCCCCCCGCCACCACCGCCACGCCTCCGCGGAGAGCCTGCTCGCCGCGCTGCTGAGCGAGCACAAGCCCTGGGAATCGGCGCTGGACGCTGCGTCCGACGCCAGGACGCTCGGGGAATCGGACGCACAGCCGTGCGGCGCCCCCGCCCGCCAGCCCGCGGACACCAGCCCGACGAGGCCGTGGTCGGCGCCCGCGGAGGACGGGTATTCGGGCTCCGGAGGCACGTCGGGCGGTACGAGGTCCGGATCCGTCTCCAACACCGTGCCCCAACCTCTGCTGGCCGAGCGGATCGCCGAGAAACAGGCGCGCAAGGCGGCGGAGCAGGCCGCGGCGGCATCACCTCCTCCCGTCGTCCAGGCTCCGCCACCGGTGCTCGAGTCTCCGGTCGTCACGAAGGCGCTGATCCGCAAGCCCGTGCGCGTTGCGCCGTCCGCTGCCCAACTGGGCGCATCCGCGGCGGCCAACCACAGCGACCTCGGCTGGTCCTCGTCCCAGCACCACCTGCCCATGCCCGCTCCGCAACCGGCGCCCGCACCCGCGGCACCGAGCGCGTCCACGGGTGGCTTCGACAACTCCGGCGGCGCGCGCGGCGCGCTGGTCGTCCTCACGTCCCAGTCCGCATCCCAGCCGCCGGCCACGTGGTCGGTCGAGCATCGGACCGACGGAAGAGCACCGGGAAGCCTTCCCGGCCTTCCGAGCACCTCACCTGATTGATCCTTGCGGCACGCCTGTGCCCTGAGCACGCCGTCTGACCCAATGGTTCCGCGTGCTCGCTGTTCTCTCTCAAACCCTTGCTGCTTCTCGCGTTGTGCGAACGCATTTCCAGGCTTCCCGACCTGCCGACCGCGCCCCGGCAGGTCGGGCCCGGCCCCGGCGCCACGCTGCCCCCGCGGCGCCGGGGCTGAACCGGGACCTGCGGCAGGGGCGTCCGTGCCCCGGACGTCCCGCCGCAGGTCCGTCACGAACGCCGCACCGTCCGGCACATCGAGGGGCTGCGCCGGCCGGCAGCGGCCCACGCTGGACGGTCCCCCGCCGTGAAACGCCGGCGGGGACCGTCCAGACCAACTCTCAGGTGAGTCCTCAGGCCACTGGAACGGCCAGGTCGCCGTCGCCGGTGAAGCCCGTCCCGGCCACCGAGGCGGCGACCAGGCCCAACCGCCGCACCGCTTCGCTCAAGACGTCCGCGGGCAGCGTGTAGGGAAGCCGCAATCGTCGTTCGAAGCCGCCGTGCGCTGCGAAGCGCGATCCGGGAGCCAGGCGGATCCCGTGGTTCTGCGCCACGACGGCGATACGTGTGCTGATCGGAGCGTCGAGTTCGCACCACACGCTGAGGCCGCCGCCGGGGCGTCGAAAACTCCACTGTGGACAATGATGGTG
>DASYMV010000125.1:0-4478 GCA_036008865.1 Pseudonocardiaceae bacterium
TTCGGGCGGCGCCTAACGGGTGTGGCGGGTCGGCGCCACCACGGAGTCGCCGTGCGGGGTGGAGAGCACCTGCACGGTCGCCGCGTAGTGGCGTGACACCAGCTCGGTGGTGAGCACCTCGGACGGCTTGCCGGCGGCGACGACCGAGCCGCCGTCGAGCAGCAGCAGCTGGTCTGCGTACTGCCCGGCGAGCGTGAGGTCGTGCAGGGTGCTGACCACGGTCGTGCCGTCGGCGAGGCGCAGGCGGTCGACGAGCTCCAGCAACGCCTGGGCGTGACCGATGTCCAGGCCCGTCGTGGGCTCGTCGAGCAGCAGTAGACCGGCCTGTTGGGCCAGCACGCGCGCGAGCACGGCGCGCTGCCTCTCGCCGCCGGAGAGGGTTTGCAGCCGGCGGCTCGCCAGCCGGGCCAGGTCCAGGCGCTCGAGGACGTCACCGACGACCTCGAGGTCACGGCGGCCCTCCCGCGCGAGCGGGCGCAGGTGTGGCGTGCGACCCAGCAGCACGTAGTCGGTGACCGTCAACCCTTCCGGCATCTCCGGCGTCTGCGGGGAGTAGCCGATCGCACGTGCCCGGTCGCGGTGGCCGAGCGATTCGGCCGGCCGGCCTCCGACGATCAGCTCGCCGGTGTGCCCGACCAGTCCGGCGACGGCCTTGAGCAGCGTCGACTTGCCCGCGCCGTTGGGACCGATGATCGCGAGCCAGCTCCCCGCGGGCACCGAGGCGCAGATGCCGGACACCACCGTGTGATCGCGGTATCCCGCGCTCAGGCCGCGCAGTTCCAGTGCTCCGCTCACCTGGTCCGTCCCCTGGTGGTCCGCAGTACGACGAGGAAGAACGGCGCGCCCGTGAACGCGGTGACCACGCCGATGGGCAGCTCCGACGGGGCGAAAGCCGTGCGCGCCACGACGTCCGCGACGATCAGGAACGCCGCGCCACCGATGAGCGAGAGCGGCACGAGCACCCGGTAGCTCGCCCCGGCGAGCATGCGCACCACGTGCGGGACGACGATCCCGACGAAGCCGATGAGTCCGCTGACCGACACCGCGCACGCGGTCGCCAGCGATGCCGCCGCGAGGACCAGCAGGCGCATCCGCCCGGGGTTCACGCCCAGCGAGCCCGCTTCCTCGTCGCCCAGGGTCAGCACGTCGAGCAGCCGTCCGCACGCGCACAGCACCACCGCGGCCCCGGCGATGTAGGGCAGCACCAGCAGGACCTGCTGCCAGCCCGCGGTGCCGAGGCCGCCGAGCATCCACGTGTAGACCTGTCTGAGCGTCTCCGCGTTGAGCTGCAACACGAACGTCTGCGTCGCGGTGAGGAACGACGCCACCGCGATCCCGGCCAGCAGCAGCGTGGCCGTGCCCGCGCCCGCCGACCGGCCGAGCAACGACGTCAGCGCGACGCCGCCCACCGCGCCGAGGAACGCCGCGATCGGCAACGGGCCCACGAACCAGTTCGTGGCACTCGGTGCGAGCGCCACGACGATCGTGGCCCCCAGTCCGGCACCGGCCGCCGCACCCAGCAGGTACGGGTCGGCCAGCGGGTTGCGGAAGACGCCCTGGAACGCGGCCCCGGACACGGCCAGCGCGGCGCCGACCAGGCCACCGAGCACGATCCGCGGCATCCGCAGCTGCCACAGGATCGCCGCCTCGCGCTCGGAGAGCGGCGAGGTGCCGCCGGTGAGCTGCGCCCAGATCTCGGCCAGTACGCGGTGCCAGCCCAGATCGATCGCACCGAGCAGCGTCGACGCGGTGACCGCGATCGCCAGCACGACCAGCGCGAGCAGCAGGTGGCGTGCCCGCAGGCGCGTCGCGGTCACCCCCGTCATCAGTTCTTGCCCGCCTTGGTGACGGCGTCGGACACCGTGCGCACCAGGTCGACCACGCGCGGCCCCCAGCGGGAGGCGATGTCGTCGTCCAGCGCGACCACGTCGCCCTTGCGCACCGCGGCCAGCTCCGACCAGCCGGGACGGGTGCCCACGGACTGCGCGCTCTGGCCGCAGCACTTCGTGTCGGCCAGGAAGACCAGATCCGGGTTGGAATCCACGATCTTCTCGGCCGACAGCTGCGGGTAGTCACCGGTGCCGCCTGCGGAGTCGGCGATGTTGTGCAGACCGAACTGCCCGTAGATCTGGCCGATGAAGGTCTTGGACGTCGAGGTGAAGAACTTGTCGTCCAGCTCGTGGTAGTAGGTCAGGTCCTTCGACGGCTTGGGCGTGTCGCGGACGGTCTTCTCGATCTGGTCCCGCATCTGCCGGGTCAGGGCGTCGGCCTGTGCGCCGTGGCCGGTCGCCTTGCCCAGCAACGAGATCTGCGTGTACACGTCGTCCAGCTTCGTGGCCGCGGGCAGCAGCAGCACCGGCACCTTGACCTTGGCGAGCCCCTCGACCAGTCCTGCGGTGTCGTTGGACGCCACCACCAGGTCGGGGTTGTGGCCGGCGATCGCCTCCACGTTGGGCTGGAAGCCCGAGAGGTCGCTTCGGGGCACGTCGGCGGGGAAGTTCGACTGGTCGTCGACGGCGACGACCTGTTCGCCCGCGCCGATGGCGAACAGCGATTCCGTGCTGGTGGGGTTCAGCGAGACGATCCGTGACGGCTGCTCGGCCAGGGTGACGGACCGGCCGCCGGGTGGGGTGAGCTCGACGGGGAACGTGGCGGCCGTGGCGCCCGGCGTGGTGGTCGGAGCCGCGTTGCGCTCGCGGTTGGCGCAGCCGCTGACTGCGAGCGCGCCGAGCAGCGCGACCGCTGCCAGGCGCCGGAACGTGGACTGCATGGTCTGCCTTTGCGGTGAGACCGGCACGGGGGCGGCCGAACCGCACCGTGAGAATCGTTCCGGGCGCGTCCGGGACGCCCCACCTCTGCGCCGGAGGCGGGTGGCGTCGCGCGCGGAGGACAGGCGTCCTGGCTCGGTTCGCGACGACGGGTCGCGAGGACCATCACAGTTGCGGCACAGCGCCGGATTCCCACCGGCTTCGCTGACCTCTGCGCGACCGGGCAACTCGGTGCCCGGCGGGGTGGAACGCTACCAGGGGTGTTACCGCCCGCTAACCGGCGTAGCGAGGCCTTCACCAGCGCCGATGGTGCTAAACCGAGCCCAACTCGGCTCTGCGGCGGCGGTGTCGGCAACCTCTCACGTTGCACACCTGTTGACCGGCTCGGTTACGCTTTTCGATGCGTGATGCACTGCCAGGCGTTGGATGCAGTGTCGCTCGGCCCGCCAAGATCGTTACGCGTACATGACCGGGATCACCCGAAGGAGGGTGTCTCTTGGTTTCGCGGCTGTTAAAGTTCCGTCAACACGCGGGCCACCGTCGTCCCGTGCCCAGAAGCCGGCATTTCCAGGACTGAGCACGAGACATCGTTCTTCGAGGACGACGAGGGAGGTCTGCCCCGTGATCTTCTCCGCCATCCCGGCCCCGCAGGGGCTGTACGACCCCACCGCAGAGCGCGACGCCTGCGGTGTGGCGATGGTGGCCGACATCCGAGGTCGGCGTTCGCACCGCATCGTGACCGATGCGCTGACGGCGCTGGCCAACCTCGAGCACCGAGGTGCCGCAGGCGCTGAGCCGACCAGCGGTGACGGTGCGGGCATCCTGCTGCAGCTCCCGGACGAGCTGTTGCGTGCGGTCGTGGAGTTCGACCTCCCCGCACCGAACCCCGCCGGTGAGCACACGTACGCGGCGGGCGTCGCGTTCCTGCCCCTGGACGCCGAGCAGCGGGCCAAGGCGACCGAGCTCGCCGAGCGGATCGCCGCCGAGGAGGGCCTCACCGTCCTCGGGTGGCGTGACGTGCCGGTAGCGCCCGAGGCCGCAGGCGTCGGCCCCACCGCCCTGTCGGTGGTCCCGCACTTCGCCATGCTCTTCGTGGCCGGGGCGCCCGACGCCCGGGGCCGCCGGCCGGCCGGCGTCGAGCTCGATCGGCTCACCTTCTGCCTGCGCAAGCGCGTCGAGCGCGACAGCGCGGTCGCGGAGTGCGGCACGTACTTCCCGTCGCTGTCCTCGCGCACGCTGGTCTACAAGGGAATGCTCACCCCCGCGCAGCTCCCGCGCTTCTTCGCCGACCTGCGCGACGAGCGGCTGGCGAGCGCGATCGCGCTGGTGCACAGCCGGTTCTCCACGAACACTTTCCCCTCGTGGCCCCTTGCCCACCCGTTCCGCTTCGTTGCGCACAACGGCGAGATCAACACCATCCGCGGTAACCGGAACCGGATGCGCGCCCGCGAGGCGCTGCTCGAGTCCGACGTGCTGCCCGGCGACCTCGCCCGGTTGTTCCCCATCTGCGCGAAGGACGCCTCGGACTCGGCGTCCTTCGACGAGGTGCTGGAGCTGCTGCACCTTGGCGGGCGGTCGTTGCCGCACGCGGTGCTCATGATGATCCCCGAAGCGTGGGAGAACCACGCCACGATGGACCCGGCCCGCCGCGCGTTCTACCGCTTCCACGCGAACCTGATGGAGCCGTGGGACGGCCCGGCGTGCGTGACC
>DASYMV010000126.1:0-11342 GCA_036008865.1 Pseudonocardiaceae bacterium
GGTCGTTGACAGCCCCGACCCCGAGGTGTTCCTGCTCAAGGTGCTGGGGGCCGCGCTTCTGGTGGCAGGCATCGCCTCGGAACTGCAGGTCTCCGCGGCCGTCGGCGCGTTCCTGCTCGGCATCGCGATCTCCGGCTCCACCGCCGAGAACGCCACGAAGTTGCTGGAGCCCCTGCGCGACCTGTTCGCCGCGATGTTCTTCGTGGTGTTCGGCCTGAACACCAACCCGGCGTCGATCCCGCCGGTGCTCGGCGTCGCGGTCGCGCTGGCCGTCGTGACGACGGCGACCAAGATCGCCACGGGCTGGTGGGCGGCGAAACGCCAGGGAATCGGCCCGCTCGGCCGTGCGCGTGCGGGCGCGGCACTGGTGGCACGTGGCGAGTTCTCCATCGTGATCGCCGGGCTCACCGTCGCCTCGGGCGGGGTGGACGAACGGCTGGCCGCGCTCGCGACCGCCTACGTCCTGCTGATGGCCGTGTTCGGCCCGGTGGGCGCCAGGGTCGTCGAGCCGTTGGCGCAGACCGTGCGCAAGCGGCGAGCCCGAACCACGACCGCCTGACCGGGTCCGCGCGACCTGCTGCACGGCATGACACCCGGACGGCCCTAGAGACCGAGGGTCGTCCGGGGTTACACCTGACTGTCCAATGCCCGAAGGGGGCAGTCATGGCGCAACCGACGGATGTCGAGACGACGGGCCGGTATCTGGTACTCCTCGAGGAGGATTCGGTCGCGGCGGGCATGAGCGCGATCAACCGGGTCGCGGGAATCCGCACCGTGAGCACGGCGGACGCCGCCGGGGCCTCGGCGAGCGATCAGTTCGGTGCCGCGAACGGGCTGATGCTGCACGAACTGGGCGTCGCGGTCGTCGACGCGGGACCCGAGCAGGTGTCCCGGCTGAATCGGGCCGCGGCCGAACCCGGCCCCATCTCGGTCGTCGAGCCAGAACGCGTCGTGCACGCCATCGCGGTGGAGGCGTCCGCACCCGAAGCCGCGGCCGTCGACGAATCGACGTTCACGTGGGGCGTGCAGGCCGTCAGCGCCAACCTGAGCAACGCGACGGGCGCCGGGATCCGCGTGGCCGTGCTGGACACCGGGGTGGACAAGACCCATCCGGACCTGGCTGGCCGCACGCTGGTGACCAGCTCGTTCGTCAACGGCGAGGACGTCCAGGACGGTCACGGTCACGGCACGCACTGCATCGGCACCTCCTGCGGTCCTCGGACCCCGCAGACGTTGCCGGGGTACGGCATCGCCCACCAGGCCGAGATCTACGCGGGCAAGGTGCTCGGCAATCGGGGTTCCGGCGACGACGGCGGGATCCTGGCCGGCATCTCCTGGGCGATCACCAACGGATGCGCCGTGGTCTCGATGTCTCTCGGTGCGGACGTCGCGCCCGGCACCGCGTACTCGCAGGTGTACGAGCAGGCGGCACAGCGCGCCATGTCGCGCGGCACGCTGATCATCGCGGCGGCGGGCAACGCGAGCGACCGGCACAACGGGCGGATCGCTCCGGTCGGCCACCCGGCGAACTGCCCGTCGGTCATGGCGGTCGCGGCGATCGACGTGCGGGGCGGGATCGCGCCGTTCTCCAGCGGAACCGTGGACACCATCGGCCAGGTCGACCTCGCCGCTCCTGGCGTGGACGTCCACTCCAGCTGGCCGATGCCGACCAGGTACCGGCGGATCAGCGGCACGAGCATGGCCACGCCGCACGTCTCGGGGGTCGCGGCCCTCATCGCCCAGCAGACCGGTGCACGCGGCTGGGAGCTGTGGGCTTGGCTGGTGCAGTCCGCGCACCGGTTGCCCTTGCCTTCCACGGATGTGGGTGCAGGATTGGTGCAGGCCCCGTGAAACAGACCCCGTAAGAACGGGAGGCGCCCGTGGACAAAGTGGTGGTCTCGGTCGTCGACGACAAACTGGACGTGCTGCCGAAGGTGGTCGCCGACCTGCGCCGGGCAGGCCTGGTCGTCGACGAGGTGCTCGAACCGCTGGGCGTGGTCACCGGATCGATCGAGCCCGACGCGATCTGGTCGCTCGAGACCGTGCCCGGCGTGTCCGGGGTGGAGCGGCAGCGAACCGTGCGACTCTCCCCGCCGACCTCTCCGTCCTGAGATCCGTCGCCCAGCTCACGGCACTAGCATTCCGCGCCATGGCCCCATCGCTGCGCGGGGCACGCGGTTCGCAATCGAACACGTGTTCTAAGATCAGCTGGGGCTAGCCGTTGACGCAGAGAGGAACCAGAACGTGCAGACGGACACGCTCGTGGAGCAGATCGACAAGGCGGACGCGGTGAACGAGGTCGAGGCTTCGAAGGTCGAGGCGGCCCCCAAGCAGGAGCAGCCGGCACCGGCTGCGGAGGCTCCCGCGCCCGTGAAGAAGACCCGCGCCAAGAGCACCGCGAAGAAGACCCGCACCGTCGAGCTGACGCTGACGGTGACCGGCACTGCCGAGGGTGAGTGGCAGGCCGACCTGGTGCACGGCACGACCCGCGTCGTGCAGGGTCTGATCATCCCCGCGGCCGCGGTGTCCAGGGCGGCCAAGGAGCTGCACGAGGACATCGCGAGTGGCATCGAGACCGTCCTGCAGGCCGCGCGCGACCAGCACCGCACCCGCATGGAGGAGCTGGAGGCCGAGCTGACCAAGGTGAAGGCGGCCTTGGCCGACCTCAGCGACTGAGGTCTCAACTGCGCGAAAGGCACGTGCGTACCCCGAAGCGGGTACGCACGTGCCTTTCGCTCTTCCAGATCTAGCGGGAGGGATCGAGCACGAGCTTGCCGGTGGTGCGGCGGGCACGCAGGTCCTCGTGCGCCCGGCGCACCTCCGCCAGGCCGTACTCGCCACCGGGGACGGCACGCAGCTCGCCGGACTGCACGAGCGTGAAGAGCTCGTCCATCGCGCGATGCACGACCCGACCGGGCAGCGTGAAGGCGTGCGGCAGCCACATGCCGGCGACGGCCGTGGAGTGCACGAGCAGGCTGCCGAGGTCCACGGGCTGCGGGCGCTGACGGCTCGCCATCCCGTAGAAGGCGAGCCTGCCGAACGGCGCGAGCGCGGCGAGGCTCTGATCCGTCGTCCTGCCGCCGGTCATGTCCAGCACGACGTCGACGCGGCGTCCGCCGTTGGCCTCGCGCAGCACGTCGGTCATGTTCTCCGCGGTGGAGTCGACCGCGACGTCGGCACCGAGTTCGAGTGCCAGCTCGCGCTTGTCCTCGGTGCTCGCGGTCGCGATCACCCGGCCCGCACCCCAGCGCTTGGCGAGCTGGACCGCGAGTGATCCCACGCCACCGGCCGCGGCGTGGACGACGACGGTCTCGCCCTGCTCCAAGTGCGCGCTCTTGCGCAGCAGCAGCCACGCCGTCGCGCCCTGCACGACGAGACTGAGCGCGGTCAGGTCGTCGACACCGTCGGGCACGTCGAAGCTCATGTCCTCGCGAGCGACGGCGCGTTCGGCGTAACCGCCGTTGTTCATCAGCGCCACCACCCGACGACCGTCGGAGGTGCGCCCGACCACCTCACCGCCCGGCACGAGCGGCAGGGTCATCCGGGCGAGGTAGGAGTTCTCCGCCTGATGGGTGTCGGCGTAGTTGAGCCCGGCCCGGCTGACGTCGATCAGCAGCTCACCAGCGCCCGGCTGCGGGTCCGGGATGTCGACCTGCTCGAGGACCTCCGGCCCACCGAACTCGGTGATCTGGACAGCGCGCACGACTCAACGCTCCCTTGTGTTCGTGAGAGGGCTCGGGGACAGGGCGACGCGGCCGCCGTCGGCGGTGCGCGGCCCCGGAGGGTTGCGGAAGGCGAACGGCTCGCTGGGTCGTCCGGCTTGGACGAACCAGCACTCGCCGGTTCCCTCACCGTCCACAATGGACGTGAATGCGTTCACGACGTCCTCAACGTCGAGGATGGGCATGCCGGAGCTTTCGAGCACGGACTTGAAGCCGGAGATGATCGCGGTGTCCGCGAACGCGGGACACAGTGCGTTGATCCGCACGCCGGTACCGGCCAGCGCGGGCCCGAGGCCCCGCACGAGTCCGACGACCGCCCCCTTGTTCGTGCCGTACAAGGGATCCGCGGGCATCGGCATCAGACCGGCCATGCTGGCGGTCGCGATGATGTGGCCGCCGCCGCGGGCCCGGAGGGCCGGCAGTGCGGCGTGGACGCCGTAGACGACGCCGTCGAGGTTGATGCCCATGACGCGCCGGTAGCGCTCGACGTCGAAGTCCTCGCCGAGCCCGAACCCGGTGGCCACCCCGGCGTTGAGCGCGACGATGTCGAGACCGCCGTACTGCTCGACCGCGGTCTCCACGGCGGCCTTGCTGTGCTCGGGGTCGCTGACGTCGCAGTGGACGAACACGCCGCCGACCTCGGCCGCGACGGTCTCGCCTCGCTCGTCGTCCACGTCGGCGACGACCACGCTGGCCCCTGCCCCGGCGAGCCGGCGGCACACCGCCGCGCCGATGCCGTTCGCCGCACCGGTGATCAGCGCGACCTTGCCGTCATATTTGCGGTCATCCACGGGCACGTGCCTCCTCGAACAACATTCCGACCAGTCGGTATGGTGCTGCGGACACCGCGCTGCCGTCAAGGTGGCGCCAGTCAGCCCTGACGCGGTAGCTTCCTAAGCGCTTGCTTAGTCCGCTCATCGCACGTGTGCGCATCCCACGATCAAGGAGGATCCCGTGGCTGAGACCGCCTCGCGGGTAGCCATCGTCACCGGCGCGGCCCGTGGCATCGGTGCCGCCATCGCCCAGCGACTGGCTCAGGACGGCTTCGCCGTCGCGCTGCTCGACCTCGACGAGTCCAGCTGCACGGAGGCCGCGGAGAAGATCAACGTCTCCGGTGGCCGCGCGCTCGCCGCGGGCGTGGACGTGAGCAACTCCGAGCAGGTCACGGCCGTCGTGCAGCGTGTCGCCGACGAGCTCGGCGCACCGACCGTCCTGGTCAACAACGCGGGCATCCTGCGCGACAACCTGCTGTTCAAGATGGCCGACGACGACTGGGACGCCGTCATGAACGTGCACCTGCGCGGCGCGTTCCTGATGAGCCGGGCGGTGCAGAAGTTCCAGACCGAGCAGGGCTGGGGCCGCATCGTCAACATGTCCAGCACCTCCGCGCTGGGCAACCGCGGCCAGGCGAACTACTCGGCCGCCAAGGCCGGTCTGCAGGGCTTCACCAAGACGCTCGCGATCGAGCTGGGCAAGTTCGGCGTGACGGTCAACGCGATCGCGCCGGGCTTCATCGCCACCGACATGACCGCGGCCACCGCGGCGCGCATGGGCGTGGACTTCGAGGACTTCAAGAAGGGCGCGGCGCAGCAGATCCCCGTGCGGCGCGTCGGCCTGCCGGAGGACATCGCGAACACGGTGTCGTTCCTGGTCGGTGAGGAGGCCGGGTTCGTGTCCGGTCAGGTCATCTACGTGGCCGGCGGGCCGCAGGACTGACGGGAGGCCAGGATGCGCGTCTTCGCGAACCTCGACGAGTACACCGCCGCCAAGGGTGAGCACCTCGGCCACGGCCAGTGGCACGAGGTCACCCAGGAGCAGATCAACCAGTTCGCCGACGCGACCGGCGACCACCAGTGGATCCACGTCGACGTGGACAAGGCGGCCAAGGGTCCCTTCGGCGCCCCGGTCGCGCACGGGTACCTGACGTTGTCGCTGATCCCGATGCTGATGAAGGACATCTACACCGTCGAGAACCTGTCGATGGGCGTGAACTACGGCTCCAACAAGGTCCGCTTCCCCAGTCCCGTTCCGGTCGGGTCGCGGGTGCGGGCCGGTGCCGAACTCGTGGACGTCCTCGACGTGCCGCAGGGCAAGCAGGCGATCGTGCGGGTGACCGTGGAGATCGAGGGCAAGGACAAGCCCGCCTGCGTCGCGGAGACCGTGGTGCTGCTCGTGCCGTGACCTACCTGCTGGCGTCGCTCACGGTGAGCGACGCCAGCAGCAGGTCCGCGAAGTGACGGCCGACCTGCTTGGCGGACAAGGGTCCGTCGGGGCTGTACCAGGTGCCGAGGTGGTGGACCGTGCCGAAGAAGTAGTGCACGGTCAGGTCCGCCGGCACGTCGGTGCGGAACACCCCGTCGCGCTGTCCCTCCTCGACGAGCGCGCGGAACTTCTCGTGGTAGCGGCGGCGTTCCGCACGCACCTCGCGCTGCTTGTCCTCGGCGAGGTGGTCGATGGAGCGGAAGAACACCCGCGCTTCGTCGAAGTTGGCGATGCTGGTGACGATGACGTCGACCGCCGCCGCGTGCAGGCGCTCCGCGATCGGGGCGTCGCTGGTGGCGAAGAGTTCCAGCCGCTGGGTCTGCATCCGCAGGACGCGGCCGTAGATCTCGTGCAGCAGGTCGTCCTTGGAGCCGAAGTAGTGGTACATCGCGCCCTTGGTGACGCCGGCCCGGTCGACGATCTCCTGCACGGCGACTCGGTCGTAGCCCTTGTCGGCGAACAGCCGCGTCGCGGCTTCGACCAGCCGCTCCGGTACTGAACCGCTTTCCCTTGCTGCCACGACAGAAGCCTACCGATCAGCGGCTCGCGCGCAGGATCCGCGCGAAGAGACCGGCGATGTTCCACGCGTCGTCGACTCCGCGGTGGTGGGTGCCCTCCAGCGGCAGGCCGGCGAGCGCGAGCGCCTCGCTCATGCCCACCTCCTCGGGCAGTGCACACGTCAGGGCGAAGAGCGTCTTCACGTTCACGTGCCTCGGTCCGAACGGGTACCCGACGCCCATGGCGTGGCACTGCCGCTCGAACTGCTTCCGGTCGTAGTCGCCGTAACTCGCCCACACACGGCGTCGCGAGCCGAAGTCCTTCTCGAGGATCTCCGCCGCCTCCGCGAACGCGACGCCGTGGTCGACCTGCTCCTGCGTGAGCGTGGTCAGGTCGGTGCAGAACGGGCTGACGACCGAGTGCTCCGGTCGCACGAGGATGCTGCGGCGGTCGAGGCGTTCGGTCGTGGCGACGTCGAGGACGCAGACACCGATCTCGATGATCTCGCTGCGCTGCCCCTCCGGCGGCGGACCGTCCCAGCAGGTGGCTTCGACGTCCACGACGAGCACCCGGTCGAGTTTGAGGTTGCTCATCCGCCCATTCTGATCGGAGCGAAAGGCACGTACACACCTTCAGACGGGTACGTACGTGCCTTTCGCTGCGAGCCAGGTCAGGCGATGGTCGCGCCGCCGTCGACGACGAAGGTGGCGCCGGTGACGTAGCCGGCCGCGGGTGAGGCGAGGAAGACCACGGCCGCGGCGAGCTCCTCGGGGTCGCCGATGCGGCCCATCGGAAGGCGACTGATGTGCGTCTCGAGGTAGCCGTCGGGGTACTGGTCGGTCATCTCGGACGCGAAGTAGCCGGGCGCGATGGCGTTGACGCGGATCCCCTTGCGGGCGCTCCACTGCGTCGCGAGGTCGCGGGTGAGACCCAGGATCCCCGCCTTCGACGCCGAGTAGGCGGCCTGCGGCAGTCCGCCCGAGACCAACCCGAGGACGCTGGAGATGTTGATGATCGAGCCGCCCTCGGTCATCACCGCCGCGGCCGCCTGCGCCATCCAGTAGGCGCCGTTGAGGTTCACGTCGATGACGCCGCGGAACTGCTCGGGCGTCTCGCGCGAGGCCGCCACGGCCGACGCGACACCGGCGTTGTTCACCAGCACGGAGACCGTGCCGAACTCGGCCGCTGCGGTGGCCACCCGACGGCAGTCGTCCGGTTGGGACACGTCGGCTTGCACGATCAGTGCGCGGCGACCGGTCTCCTCGACGAGGTTCGCGGTCTCCTTGAGCCGATCGGCACGGCGCGCCGCCAGCACGACGTCGGCACCGGCTTCGGCCAGTGCCTTCGCGAACGCGACGCCGAGTCCGGAAGACGCGCCGGTGACGACCGCGACCTTCCCGTCGAGACGGAACCTGTCGAGGATTCCCATGTCCGGCAAACCCTCCGCTGCGCTACAGGCCGAGGTCGCGGCCGATGAGTTCCTTCATGATCTCGTTGGAACCGGCCCAGATCTTGGTGACGCGGGCGTCCATCCACGCGCGGGCGGCGCGGTACTCGGTCATGAAGCCGTAGCCGCCGTGCAGTTGCACGCAGGCGTCGAGAACCTCGTTCTGCACGTCGGCGCTCCAGTACTTGGCCTTGGCCGCGTCGACGGCGGTGAGCTCCCGCTTGGTGTGCGCGAGGGTGCACTGGTCGAGGTAGGCCTGCGTGACGTCGACCTTGGTGACCAGCTCGGCGAGCAGGAACTTGTTGTGCTGGAACGAGCCGATCGACTGACCGAACGCCTTGCGCTCCTTGGTGTACTCGATCGTCTCGGCCAGGATCTGGGCGGCGTGCGCGAGGTTGGAGATGGCCGCGCCGATCCGCTCCTGCGGCAGCCGCTCCATCATGTAGATGAACCCGCGGTCGACCTCGCCGATGACGTTCTCGGCGGGGATGCGCACGTCGTCGAAGAACAGCTCAGCGGTGTCGGACTCGGGCTGGCCGACCTTGTCGAGCTTGCGGCCGCGCTCGAAGCCCTTCATACCCGTCTCGACGCCGAAGAGGGTGATGCCCTTGGCGCGCTTCTCCGGGCTCGTGCGGGCCGCCACCACGATCATGTCGGCGGAGAAGCCGTTGGTGATGAAGGTCTTGGAGCCGTTGAGGATCCAGTCCGAGCCGTCGCGGACGGCGACGCTGCGCAGTGCCGCCAGGTCCGATCCGCCGGAGGGCTCGGTCATACCGATGCCAGTGGTCAGCTCACCGGAGCAGAAGCGCGGCAACCAGCGCTGCTTCTGCTCCTCGGTGCAGAGGTCGACCAGGTACGGGGCGACGACGTCGCCGTGGATGCCGAGGCAGGACGACACACCGGCGCTCAGCTTGGACAGCTCCTCGGCGAGGACGGCGTTGAAGCGGTAGTCCCCCGCCGCACTGCCGCCGTACTCCTCGGGAACCTCCAGGCCCAGCAGACCCTGCTTGCCCGCCTCGAGCCACACCTCGCGGTCGATCGAGCGCTGCGAGACGAACTTCTCGTAGTTGGGCCGCAGCTGGCGGTCGACGAACTCGCGAGCGGACTCGCGGAACGCGTTGTGGTCGGCGTCGAACAGCGTCCGCTGCACGAGAACCCTCCTTCGAGGCAGGAACATACTAAGCGGTTGCTTAGCCCTAAGCGCCTGCTTAGGTTGCAGTACCATCCGATGTGGTGTCAACCGCGGAGGAGCCCATGACCACCACCAGCGGAGGACTGCGCGAGTTCGACCTGCTCGAGCAGACGTGGCGGCACGTCACGCCCGACACCGCACGGCGGTTGCTGATCGCAGCCTCGCAGGCGTTCGCCGACCGGGGCTACCACGCGACGACGACACGTGACATCGCCTCGCTGGCGGGCATGAGTCCCGCGGCGGTCTACATCCACTACCGCTCGAAGGAAGAACTCCTCTTCCAGATCAGCAAGATCGGCCACGAGCTGTCGCTCGCCGTGCTGACCGAAGTGCAGGGCGACGATCCGACGCAGGTTCTCGCGAACGCCGTGTCGTCGTTCGCGCGCTGGCACGCGGAGTTCCACAACACGGCCAGGGTCGTGCAGTACGAGCTGAGCGCACTGACGCCGGAACACCACGCCGAGGTGGTGGAGTTGCGCAGGCGCATCGAGGCAGAGGTCCGGAATGTGATCGAAGCCGGCGTGGAGACCGGCGAGTTCGACGTGCCGGACCTGCGCGGCGCGACGCTCGCGGTGCTGTCGCTGTGCATCGACGTGGCCCGCTGGTATCAGCCCGGCGGCAAGCGCTCCCCCGAGCAGATCGGCGATCTCTACGCCGATCTCGTGCTGCGGATGCTGCGGCCCGCCGCCTGACGACGCGAACCGGGGGCGTCCACTGTGGATGCCCCCGGCGGAAAAACCTTGCTAGTGGACTTGTTTGCGGCCGTAGAGATTTGCCGCGAGGACCACGCCTCCGGCCGCCAGAACCACCTGAATGATGATCTCGATCCAGTCGATGCCTCGAGTGTTGGACACCCCGAGCGCCCGTGCGATGAACGTCCCGACGAACGCGGCGACGATGCCGACGATGATCGTCAACCAGATGGGGATGTTCTGCTTGCCCGGTACGACGAGTCGTCCGAGCGCTCCGATGATGAGCCCCACGACGAGGGCGCTGATGATGCCACCGATGCCCACGATGCCTCCTTGTGTGCGTCGTGCCTCAGTCGGCTTCGAAGAAGTCTCCGACCTCGTCGAACACCTCACCAAGAATCATCCCACCGACGAAGCCCACCGCAACACCACCGGCCGCCGCACCGATGCCCGGCCCGTGGTGACCGCGGTGCTCGTCGTGGTGCCCGTGGACCTGCGGGACGTGCGCGCCGTGCCTGTCCACGACCTCCGACATCCAGGAGTGGATGATTGCGGCCCAGTCGGCCGACATCACCTCGTCATGGGACAGGTGGAAGTGCCCGAAGCTGTCGCCGCCCGACCGGAAGAGTCCGCCGCGCCGATCGGCCTCGAGGATCACGTGGAGCGAGTGGTGGTCCGCGACGAAGGTCAGCTCCACCTGGTTGACGCGACCGGCGAGGGACGACGGCGGGTAGAACTCGATCTCCTGGAAGAACGGCAGTTGCTGGTGGTGGACGCCGTGCAACCGGCCCGCCTCCACGTCGGCGCGGGCGAAGCGGAAACCGAGCTGGCCGAACGCGTCGAGGACGCGCTGCTGCGAGTGCAACGGGTGCACGGCGACGGGGTCGTGGTCCCCCTTGTCCACGGCGCCGGTGATCGCGAGTTCGGTGCGCAGACCCAGCGTCATGCCGCTCAGCGGGTGCCCGCCCACGTGTGTCAGGGGTGTCTCCACCGGAACCGGGAACTGGAAGGGGATGACCCGGTGCTCACCGGGCTGAACGGTCAACCGGTGCGCGACGGCGAAGCGGTGGAACTCGACCATCGAGTCGTGCTCCCCGTCGTGGTGCTCGACCTCGACCCTGGTGACCAGTGACAGCGCGACGTGGTCGATGTCGGCCCGGTGGTCGCCCCCGGCGACGCGCACCTCTCCGGTGAGCGCTTCACCCGGACGCACGTCGGGGTTCGCGAGCACGGTGTCCACGCTGGGACCACCGACACCGAACGCCCGCAACATCCTCTTGAAAACCACGCAGAACCCTCCTGAACCGACGCGGTTGATCACCGCTTTGCCCGAAGCATCCCATTGACGCCTCACGGGGTGAATCGGTTCCTCCTGGACGGCCGGCGCGATCAGATGCCACTATGCGATCGCCGTCACATACTAAGCGGTCGCTCAGAACGAGGAGATCTGCGCAGATGCTTCTGGTCGCCAACCGGGGTGAAGCCGCCGTCCGAGTGCTGCGGGCGGCTGCGGACGCGGGAATGTCCAC
>DASYMV010000127.1:0-15191 GCA_036008865.1 Pseudonocardiaceae bacterium
CGACGCCGAGCCGTTCCTCGACGGTCTCGTCGCGCAACGGGAGCAGCTGCTCCTCGACCGGGTCGTCGCGCTCTTCCTGTCCGGGCAGGGGCGGGCGGCCGCCGAGCTCGTGCGCACCCGGCTGGCCGAGGTGCGCGACCCGCGCGTCGCCGGCGGCCTGCGCGCGCTTCGCATCCGGGCGCTGGTGAACCGGGCCGACGTCGCCGGCGCCCTCGCGGCGATCGACGAGACGCTGGCACTGCCCACGCTGCCGACCGTCGCACGCGAGCTCGCCGAGCTCCGGTGCTGGGTGCTGCTTCTCGACGGCCGGCTCGCCGAGGCCGGCCGCGGGGCAGCTGACCGGCGGGAGTCCGCCGGGCGGCCGCTCTCGTCCGGGCTGCTGACCACCCTGTCCTGCGCCGAGTTCCTCCGCGGGCGTCCCGACCTCGCCCTCGAGCTGATCGCCGACGCCGACCGGCGCCCGCGCCCGCAGGACCAGCTCAACGGTCGGCTGACCACGCTGGTCTGGCCGGGCATGTTCGAGCTGAGCGGGCGGGGGCCGCAGGCGGCGAGGTCGGCGGTCGGAACCGCGCGGCGGCTGACGGCCGAGCGTGACGCGTTGTGGCTGGCTCCGTTCCACTCCTTCGTGGCCGGCGCCACGGCGCTTTCCGCGGCGCAGTGGGACGAGGCGGTCGCCGAGCTGGACACCGGGCTGGAGCTGGCCGAGGAGCAGGACGCGGGCTGGATCTCCAGCGCCGTGGGCCAGCGTTGCTACATCGATGCCCATCAGGGACGGCCCGAGCAGGCGCGTGAACGCCTCGGCGTCTTCCGGCGAGCCGGACTGCCGTTGCACTTCGGCCTCGACTTCCCGGGGCTGGCCGACCTGGCCGTGCTGGAGGCGCTCGGTTCCTCCCGTGGCGCGGTGACGCTGGCCCGCGAGCTGTGGTCGGCCGCTGCGGTGCGCGGGCAGGTCTGGATGCTGGCCCTGGCTCCGGACGCCGCCCGAGTGGCGCTCACCGGGCTGGAGCAGGACCTGCTGGCCAGGATCGCTGCCCAGGTCGCCGACCTCGACGCTCCCGCGACCTGCCTGGCCGGCCCCACGGCGGCGCTCACCGCTGGCATGGCCGGTGGAGAGCGGGACCCGGTCGAACACGCCGCACTCGCGCTGGAACAGGTCGGCTGCACCCTGGTCGCGGCATACGCCTGGGAGGAGTGCGCCTGTCTGGACGCGGCGGGAGGCGACCGGCGGCGCGCGGTGTCCGCGATGGAGCGGGCGCTGTCCACCTACGAGGAGGCGAGGGCGTCGACGGATCGTGGACGGTTGCTGTCCCGGATGCGCGCCCTGGGTGTGCGGCGGGGAGCCAGGACCCGGCACGCCAGGGCGTCGACCGGCTGGGTCGCGCTCACTCCCACGGAACGGCGGGTCGCCGAGCTGATCCACCAGGGGCTGACCAACCCGGAGATAGCGGCGCACCTCTACGTCTCGCCCCGGACCGTCCAGACCCACGTCTCGCACATCCTCGCCAAGCTCGGACTCCGGTCCAGGGTGGAGGTGGCTGCTGGACTTCCCGACGGCGCGTAGACAGAGCCCTGGCCTGAGCTGGAAGGTCGGCGTGGTGGCGGATGTCTGGCTGCCGGAGCGTCCCTAGCGTCCGTGTCATGACACCGTTCGGTTTCATCGTCGGCTTCGCCCCGTGGATCGTCTTCTCCGTCGCCGCTCATCGACTCGCCGGGAACGCGGTCGCCTGGGCTGCGCTGATCGCGGCCGCGATGGCCGCGGTGGCGGTCCTGGTGGCGCGACGCCGGCACGGGCCGGTGATCCTCAACGTCGCGTCGTTGGTGCTGTTCGGCGCCATCGCTGTCATCGGGTTCGTCGGTGGCCCGCCCGTCGACCAATGGCTGTACACCTGGGGCCGCCCCCTGGTGGGAGTGATCCTGGGCCTGTACCTGCTGGTCACAGCGCCGGTCCGACCGTTCACCGAGGAGTACGCCCGCCAGAGCACCCCTCGCCAGTACTGGGGGTCACCCACCTTCCGGAAGATCAACCTCGTGCTGAGCGCGGCGTGGGGCGGTGCTCTCGCGATCATCGGAGCGGCCGGCCTGCTCGTCACCGCCCTCGACGACCTGGCCACGGACAGCTCCGCCGATCACCTCGCCGACCTGCTGCTGAACTGGGTCGTTCCGATCCTCATCATCTGGGGGATGATCAAGTTCACGGCGACGTACCCCGATCGGGTCAGCGGGGCCTCCGAAAGCGTCCCACCAGGGCCGGCGGACCGCCGCGATCACGGGATGTCCACCTGACGACGATCCACGGCTGCGTTCAGGTCGCGGTGGTGATCAGGGTGTTGAGCCGCTGCTGGAGACCCGCCGCATCACCCTGCGGATGGCCGAGCCGTGGCTAACATGGATTCGAGAGCTGTGGCGAGGACGACACACCCAGCGGGAGGCGATCGACGCCGCAGCTGATCTGGAAGCCCGGCTGCTCCAGCTCGTGAACACCTCGGCGCTGCGGGAAAGGCCGGCATGGCGCGGGCCAACGAGTGGCTGCTGCGCGCGCACACGAAGCCGCCTGATCCGAATGGGCGGCTGAGGAGCAGCCGGGATGAGCATGGTTCGGTTCACCTCCGACATCCAGTTCGACCGCCCGAAGGTGGCTGAGGCGCGCGGGTTCAGCCCGAGCACCGCCATGCACGACGCCACGATCACCCAGCGCTGGAACGACACCGTGCGCCCCGACGACCAGGTGAGGCACCCCGGCGACGCGACGACGGGACACGGCGATCAAGCGCTGCACCTGATTCGGAAGCTCCACGGCCAGGTCAATCCGATCATCGGGAACCACGGCCGGGTGTGGCCCGGCCACAGGCCGGCGCACTGCCACCAGCGTGAGTGGCTGGGCGTTTTCGGCTGCTGCACGGCCACGTGCACGACGCCTGGCAGGTCGACGGCTGCCAGATCAACGTAGTCGACCGCTGGGATCTCACACCGAATTCCCCGGACACCACCATCGAGATCATCGAGGAGAAGGCGTGAAGCAGATCAACAACCGGCTGATGAACTGGGCATCGATCCTGGAGCCGAACACGCTGGCGCACGTGGAGAAGACCGCGTCGATGCCGTTCATCCATCCGCATCTGGCCCTGATGCCCGATGCGCACCTGGGTAAGAGTGGGACGGTCGGCGCAGTGATCCCCACCCTCGGCGCGATCATCCCCGCTGCGGTCGGTGGCGACATCGGCTGCGTGGATGCCGAGACCGAGTACCTCTCGCCCACTGGCTGGCGGAAGATCAGCGAGTACGACGGTGGAAAGGTGATGGAGTACAGCGCGGCGTCCGGACATGGACGCTTCGTGACGCCCGAGGCATACATCGTCAAGCCCTGCCCGGAGTTCTACGGGCTGCACACCGAGTACGGCATCGACCAGATGTTGTCGCCGGACCACCGTGTGCTCTGCTGGAAGATCACCGGCCCCGATCGGCGTCGGGTCCAGACGGTGATGACGGCCGAGGAGTTCGCCGCCGAGCACAAGGGCCTCGCGCAGGGTTTCAACGCCGAGTTCGCGACCACGTTCGCTCCAGCACTGGACACGAAGCTGGGCCTGTCGGACGACGAGCTGCGCGTGCAGGTCATGGTGCACGCAGACGCGCACCTCGAACCCGATCGGGCCGGCCTCCGCCTCTCGAATCCTCGGAAGATCGAACGCGCTCGGGAACTGCTGCGGGACGCCGGGATCGCGTTCACCGAGAGCACCGTCTCGGACGGAACCACCCATGTGCGGTTTGCCGCGCCCATGCGCACCAAGTCCTTTGCCGAGTTCTGGCCGGCCTCCGCTGAGCAGCTGGCGGTCATCGCTGACGAGTGCCTGCGGTGGGACGGCGACGAGGACCACTGCTACTTCACCCGCGATCACGCCTCGGCCGACTTCATCCAGTACGCCTTCACCGCCACCGGCCACCGGGCGGTACTGCGCGCCGATGAGCACCCCGGTGGCGCGACCGACTACAGGGTCTTCGCCCACGACAACGCGATGGTCAGCATGGCCGGTGCACCCAAGAAGCCGATCACCGTGGAACCCGGCGTCGACGGCAAGGCGTACTGCTTCACCGTGCCCACGGGGTGCTGGGTGATGCGCCGCGGCGGCAACGTGGTGATGACCGGCAACTGCGGCATGGTCGCGGTCAAGACCCAGTCCTTCGAGGCCGACTTCCGGGACAACCCGCGGCCGCTGTCGGAGCTGCGCGAGGCGATCGAGCGGGCAATCCCGCTGTCGAAGCACGGGTACAACACCGAGCTCACCGAGTCGGCGGCCGAGCGCGTCGAGTGGCTGGCGAAGCGGGCCGTCGAGCAGTTCGGCTCCACACCCGGCAAGTACGCGCCGAACTGGGAGCTCCAGTTGGGTTCACTCGGCACCGGAAACCACTTCATCGAGGTCACCGTGGACGAGGACGGCCAGGTGTGGCTGTTCCTCCACAGCGGATCCCGCGACATCGGCAAGCGCATCGCCGAACACCACATCACGGTGGCGCAGAAGCAGTGCGAGCGCCGGTTCGTGGATCTGCCGGACCCGGACCTGGCGTACCTGGTCGAAGGCGACGGCGAGTTCTGGTCCTACATGAACGAGCTGTCCTGGGCGCAGGAGTTCGCGCTGCTCAACCGCGAGGAGATGATGGACCGGGTCCTCGCCTGCGTGACCGACTGGCTCGACCAGCACGTGCAGGTGACGGAGGAAATCAACTGTCACCACAACTACACGGTCCGCGAGACCCACTTCGGTGAGAGCGTCTGGGTGACCCGCAAAGGTGCGATCGAGGCCGCCGAGGGCGTACCCGGCCTGATCCCCAGCTCGATGGGCACCCCCTCGTACGTGGTGGAGGGCAAGGGAAACCGGCTCGCGCTGAACTCCGCGCCGCACGGTGCGGGCCGCAACGTCTCCCGCAGGGCCGCCCGTGACACGTTCAGCCACGAGCAGCTGCGCGAGGCGATGCGCGGCATCGAGTACCGCGACACCGCCGCCTTCATCGACGAGATCCCGGCCGCGTACAAGGACATCGACCAGGTCATGGCGGATGCCGCCGACCTGGTGGAGGTCCGGCACACGCTGCGCCAGATCGTGAACGTCAAGGGCGACTGAGCCCGGATCCGACTCGGCGGCCGGCGACACGCCGGCACCCACCCCCCACCGGAGCTCCAGCCGCCAGGCGTGGCGAAGCGGAAGCCCGGCGGGGCGTCCGTCACTGTGCGCTGGTCTCCAGCCCCACGAGGTGGACGAGCCGCATAGAAGGCGGGGAAGAAGGCACCGCCGGCGCTGCCGTTGAACGAGCGAAAGCGGTGGCTCGCATTGTTGGACGCTGACGAGCAGGCTGTGAGAAAGGACCTTCCCGGCCTTCACGGGTTCACGACGGCCGCGGACGTTCGAATTGGTGAGTGTCCGCCGTGATGTGGCCGGAGGCCGACCTGGACGCGACACGGTCGCGGTGAACTCCACTGTGATTCGCGTCAAAGGAAATGGCCTGATTCGCAAGCCGACCAAGGCCGAAGCGGGGAACGAACGCCACCACTGCCTCCTGAGCGGCCGACATGCTGCGGCTGCGATCGAAGGGCAACGAGGTCCGGGCTTCCCGTACGGCCCCGGCGACCTGCGCGACCGAACGACACCTCGCGTGACCTGCGCACTCTCGCGGCGGCGAGCAGTCCGCGCGGGTGACCTCGCAGGTCTTGCGCAGGACGGCGGCGACGATCCTCGACGAGGTCGGCTGCAGTGCTCGACTCGTCGAGGACGTGCTCGGCCGCGCTCGACCGTTGACGACCCAAGACGTCCACCTCGGTCGCAAGGCGGTTGCTCGGCGCACTGGAAGACTCGTTCGGGGATGAGGGATCAGCGAATGACGTATTGGGAAAAGTACGGATGCCACTGAACACAAGAAAAAGCCCAGGCCATTGACCTGGGCTTTCTGTGCGCCGCCAGGGACTCGAACCCCGAACCCGCTGATTAAGAGTCAGCTGCTCTGCCAGTTGAGCTAGCGGCGCTCGGACTGTCTTGCTCCGTCCGACGTGGAGAACACTAGCACGGCCTCGTCCGCAGTTCCCAATCGCCTGGTCAGGACGGTTCGCCGCCCTGCAGGGGGAACTTCGCACTGGTAACGATCCTGCATCCACAGCAACGTCGTCAACCCGTCGAGCGTCATCTGGTCAGGGGACATTGCAAACGCCTTGTCGCAGGCAGTGTCGGTGTTTGGGATCGCGGACCGGGATGTGACTGATGGGGATCTTGGGCAAGAGAGGGACGCGGCGGGCACTGGGGCTCGTCGCGACAGGTCTGGTTGCGACTTTGATCACAGCCTGTTCGTCCAGCGTGTCTGTCGCTCAGCAGCCGTCGTCGTCGACCAGTTCGACGCCACCGCCCAAGCCCGTGGTGCTCACGATCGGCACGGCGGATCGGGCGACGGACGTGCCTCCGGGTGCCCCCATCACCGTCGGCGCGGCGGAAGGCAAGCTCACGGCGGTCACGCTCACCAACCCTGAAGGCGCTGCCGTGACGGGACAGATCAGTCCCGACGGTCTGCAGTGGACGAACTCGGAACCTCTCGGATACGCCAAGACCTACACGCTCAACGTGACCGGCCAGGGCGCCGACGGCAAGCCGGTCACGAAGGCGTCCTCCTTCACCACGGTGAAGCCGCGCACGCTCACCTACCTGTCGACGAATCCGCTCGACGGCGACGTGGTCGGTGTCGGGCAGCCCGTCGCCCTGTACTTCGACGAGCCGATCGCCGACAAGGCCGCCGCCGAGGCCGCGATCCAGATCACCACGGAGCCCCGGGTGGAGGGCGCCTTCTACTGGTTCAACAAGAAGGAGGTGCACTGGCGCCCCAAGGAGTTCTGGGCGCCCGGCACCAAGGTGACGATCAACGCGAAGATCTACGGCAAGCACGTGGGGGCCGGCGTGTACGGCCAGGAGGACAGGCTGGTCAGCTTCACCGTCGGTGACGCCGTGATCCACGAGGCTGACGGCCAGGCGCACCAGGTGATCACCAAGGTCAACGGGCAGGTGGTCCGCACCGTGCCGACGTCCATGGGCAACGCGGCCAACCCGACACCGACCGGTACCTACGTGCTCACCGAGAAGCGCGACCACATGATCATGGACTCGACGACCTACGGTCTGGCGCTCGACGCCGGTGGCTACAAGACGCCGGTCGACTGGGCCACGCGCATGTCCAACAGCGGCATCTTCGTGCACTCCGCACCGTGGTCGGTCGGTGACCAGGGCCGCCGCAACGTCAGTCACGGCTGTCTGAACATGTCGCCGGCGAACGCGAAGTGGTTCTTCGACAACGCCAAGAAGGGCGACGTGGTCGTCGTCACCAACTCCGGCGGCCCCGTTCTGGACTCGTGGGACGGGTTCGGTGACTGGCAGGTCCCGTGGGGCCAGTGGGCCGCGGGCAACCGCTGACCGCTGATCTGCGCGAACGGGGAGTTCGTGGTGCCTGAGTGTGGGACTCGCGGGGCGTGTCAGCGGGCGCTGACACGCCCCGCGTCCACGATCAGGTGCCGGTTGGTCTGCACCGCGTCGAGCATGCGGCGATCGTGCGTCACCAGCAGCAACGTGCCGGGATAGGACGCGAGCGCGGACTCCAGTTGCTCGATCGCCGGCAGGTCGAGGTGGTTCGTCGGCTCGTCGAGCACGAGCAGGTTCACGCCACGTGCCTGCAGCAACGCCAGCGCGGCGCGGGTCCGCTCACCGGGGGAGAGGGACGCGGCCGGACGCATCACGTGCGCCGCCTTGAGACCGAACTTGGCCAGCAGCGTGCGGACGTCGGCGGACGCCATCTCGGGAACGAGGGCACCGAAGGCGTCGACCAGCGCCTGCTCGCCCAGGAAGAGTTCACGCGCCTGGTCCACCTCGCCGACCACGACGCCCGGTCCGAGCGACGCGTGTCCCGACGACAGCGGGATCCGTCCGAGCAGTGCACTCAGCAGCGTCGACTTGCCCGACCCGTTCGCGCCGGTGATCGCCACGCGGTCGGCCCAGTCGATCTGCAGGTTCACCGGTCCCAGCACGAACGAACCGCGGTCCACCACCGCGCCTCGCAACGCGGCGACGATCGCCCCGGCGCGCGGTGCCGCGGCGATCTCCATCCGCAGCTCCCACTCCTTGCGCGGCTCGTCCACGACGTCGAGCCGCTCGATCAGCCGCTCGGTCTGCCGCGCCTTCGCCGCCTGCTTCTCGGTGGCCTCGGAACGGAACTTGCGGCCGATCTTGTCGTTGTCGCTCGCCTTGCGGCGCGCGTTCTTGACGCCCTTCTCCATCCAGGCGCGCTGAGTGTTCGCCCTCGCCTCCAACGACGAGCGAGTGTTCGCGAACTCCTCGTAGTCCTCGCGCGCGTGACGGCGGGCGACCTCTCGTTCGTCCAGATAGGCCTGATAACCGCCGCCGTAGGTGCGCACCTGCTGCTGGGCCAGATCGAGCTCGACGACGCGCGTCACGGTCCTGGTGAGGAACTCCCGATCGTGGCTCACCAGCACCGTCCCGGCGCGCAACTCGGTGACGAAGCGCTCGAGCCTCTCCAGACCATCGAGGTCCAGGTCGTTCGTGGGCTCGTCGAGCAGGAAGACGTCGTAGCGGCTGAGCAGCAGCGACGCCATTCCCGCCCGTGCGGCCTGTCCGCCGGACAGCGCCGTCATCGGCTGGTCGAGGCTGACCTTCAGCCCGAGGTCGGAGACGATCTCCTCGGCACGTTCCTCGAGATCGGCGCCGCCCAGCGCCAGCCACCGCTCCAGTGCGTCCGCGTAGGCGTCGTCCGAGCCCGGCGCGCCGTCGGTCAGCGCCGCCGTGGCCGCGTCCAGGTCGAGCTGCGCGCCCGACACGCCGGTCCGCCGCGCCAGGAACTGCCGCACGGTCTCGCCGGGCCTGCGCTCGGGTTCCTGCGGGAGGTGCCCGACGGTCGCGGTCGGTGGACTGAGCCGCACCGAGCCCTGCTCGGCGGGGATCAACCCGCCGAGCGTGCGCAGCAGGGTGGACTTGCCCGCCCCGTTGACCCCGACCAGTCCGATCACGTCTCCTGGTGCGACGACCAGGTCCAGGCCGGAGAACAGCATGCGGTCGCCGTGCCCGGCGGCAAGATCCTTCGCGACGAGCGTGGCGCTCATGAGAACTCCCGACACGTAGAACGCCCCCTGGCCTGTTTCCACAGACCAGAGGGCGTCACTTGGGGTGAGTGACGGGACTTGAACCCGCGACACCTGGGATCACAACCCAGTGCTCTGCCAGCTGAGCTACACCCACCAAGACCGGCTGACCCGGCGGGGAAGAGCATAGCGTGCACCCCCGCCAGGTCTGAAATCGGGCCTACTCGCGCCCGTCGGCCTTCAGCAGTTCGGCCGCCACGGCCTGTGCCTGCTCGGAGGTCGGCCCCGGTTGCGGCACGAAAGCCGTGCGCCGGTAGTAGGCCAGCTCGCGGATCGACTCCTTGATGTCGGCCAGCGCCCGGTGCGCGAGCCCCTTGCTCGGCTGCGCGTAGTAGATGCGCGGGTACCACCGGCGAGCCAGCTCCTTGATCGACGACACGTCGACCATCCGGTAGTGCAGGTGCCCGTCGAGTTCCGGCATGTCGCGCGCGATGAAGCCGCGGTCGGTCGCGATCGAGTTGCCCGCCAGCGGTGCCGTGCGCGGGTCGGGCACCCATTCCTTGATGTAGTTCAACACCTGCGCCTCGGCCTCGGCGAGGCTCACGGTCGACTTGCGAACCTCCTCGGTCAGACCCGACTTCGCGTGCATCGTCATGACGACTTCGGGCATGGACTCGAGAGCGGTGTCGTCGGCGTGGATCACCACGTCCACACCTTCACCGAGCACGTTCAGGTTCGCGTCGGTCACCAGCGCCGCGATCTCGATCAAGGCGTCCTTGCCGAGATCCAGTCCGGTCATCTCGCAGTCGATCCACACCAAACGATCCATCACCTCCCCGAGCCTAGTCGCACGGGTCCTCCCGGCACGCCTCAGTTCGGGTGGCGTGTCCTCCCGACGTCATCAGGCTGATCGCGGGCCCGATGGTGAGGAGGACTCCGACGACTGATCAGCGGTCAGCAGCCGGCGAGATGGCGGCCGGGCGTCGTCGGCACTGCTCGCAAGCGTCGTTGAACGGCGTCGGATCCGGGTCGACAGCGCGGCGGCGCCGATGCTCAACGTCCCGGCCACGTACCACGCAGGCGTGTAGTCGCCGAAGTGGTCCCTGGTGAGGCCCGCGGCTGTGGCGGCCAGCGCGGCACCGATCTGGTGCGAGGCGAACACCCAGCCGAACACGACCGGCCCGGACTCGCCGAACAGCTCGCGGCACAGTGCCACGGTCGGCGGCACGGTCGCCACCCAGTCCAGACCGTAGAAGATGATGAACACGAGCATGCTGGGGTGCGCCGTCGTGGCGAAGAGATGTGGCAGCACCAGCAGTGAGGCCCCGCGCAACGCGTAGTAGAGCGCCAGGAGCACGCGCGAGTCCACGCGATCGGTGAGCCAGCCGGAGAACACCGTTCCGGCGACGTCGAAGACGCCGACGAGTGCCAGCAGTCCGGCCGCGGTCGTCGTGGCCATCCCGTGGTCGTGCGCGGCCGGGATGAAGTGCGTGCCCACCAGACCGTTGGTCGTCGCACCGCAGATCGCGAAGCTCCCCGCCAGGAACCAGAACGGCCCGGTCCTGGCCGCCGAGGTCAACGCACCGATCGCCCGACGGGCGGCTCCGACCGACGACCTGGGAGGGCGTACGACGGTGTCACCGCCGTACGGGGGCAGACCCAGATCAGCCGGATACTCCCTGAGCAGGAACAACGCCAGTGGCACCACGGCGAGTGCCCCCGCGGCCACCACGAGCGACGCCGCCCGCCACCCGCGGGACTCGGCGAGCGCCGCCACGATCGGCAGGAACACCAACTGGCCGGTCGCGCCTGCGGCGGTGAGCACGCCGGTCACGAGGCCGCGGTGCTTGAAGAACCAGCGGCCGGTGATCGTGGCGACGAAGGCCAGCGCCATCGATCCGGTGCCCAGGCCCACCAGAACGCCCCAGAACAGCAGGAGCTGCCAGCTCTGCGTCATGAAGACGGTCAGGCCGCTGCCCGTCGCGACCAGGAAGAGGGCACCCGCGACGATCGCACGCACTCCGAAGCGTTCCATCAACGCGGCGGCGAACGGAGCCGTCAGGCCGTACAGCATCAGGTTGATCGACACCGCGAGCGAGATCGTGCCGGTGGTCCAGCCGAACTCGCGCTGCAACGGTTCGATCAGCGCACCGGGCGTCGCCCGGAATCCGGCCGCGCCGATCAGCGCCACGAAGGACACCGCGGCGACCACCCACGCCCAATGCAGCCTCGGCCGCACCTCGATCTGAGTCACTCGACCAGCGTCGGCCATCAGGGCTGTTCAGCAACAGTGGCCGGACGGCCATCATGTGCAAGAATCCGGCCATGCGTCGTCATCGGATCGCCGTGCTGGCCCTCGACGGGGTGGTCGGCTTCGACCTCGGCACCGCGACCCAGGTCCTCGGTGCCGCACGGGGCGACGACGGCGAACGGCTGTACGAGATCAACGTGTGCTCGCCCGGCGCGAAGGCCGTCCGGGCGTTTCCCGGTGGATTCCGGGTGCTCCCCGAACGCGGGCTGGAGGAGTTGGCCCGAGCCGACACGGTCGTGGTGCCGGGCGTGCACGACACCGCCGACGCGATGTCGCACGGCGAGGCCGACAGGGAGGTCGTGGAGGCGCTCACGACCGCCGCCCGCACATCGCGCATCGTGTCGATCTGCACCGGAGCCTTCGTGCTCGCCGCCGCCGGGCTCCTCGACGGCAGACCGGCGACCACGCACTGGTTCCACGCGGACCAGTTCCGCCGCCTCTTCCCCGCGGTGCGCCTGAACCCCGACGTCCTGTTCATCGACGACGGTGACGTGCTGACCTCGGCCGGTGTTGGCGCTGGTGTGGATCTCTGCCTGCACATCATCCGCTCGGACCACGGCAGCGAGGTCGCCAATCGCGCCGCGCGCCGCTGCGTCGTGCCCCCGTGGCGTTCGGGCGGACAGGTGCAGTACATCGAACGTCCGTTGCCGCTCGCGCCCGACTCCTCGACGGCGCCTGCGCGAGCGTGGGTGCTCGCCCACCTCGACGAACCGATCGACCTGCGCTCGCTCGCCGAGCACGCGCGGATGAGCGTGCGCACGTTCACCCGCCGCTTCCGCGAGGAGACCGGGACCAGTCCCGGTAAGTGGGTCATCCAGCAGCGCGTGGAACAGGCCCGGCACCTCTTGGAGACCACGGATCTGCCCGTGGACCTCGTGGCGCAGCACGCCGGCTTCGGCACCGGCGCCGCGCTGCGCCAGCAGATGTCCGCCGCACTCGGCGTCGCGCCGAGCGCCTATCGCCAGACCTTCCGGTCAGCCGGCTGACCGCACATCCGCCTCGTCGTGAACCAGGAAGGGGCGCAACAGTTCGGGCACCGCGGCGTCGGCGAGTGCCAATCCGTCGGCCTCCGCGACGTCGATGACCTGGTACGCGCCGTCACCCGCGGCCGTGGTCGCGACCACCGTCACCAGGCCGGCGCGCCGCTGGAAGAACGAGCGGTGCAAGCGCCAGCCGATGATGCCGGTCCGTTGCAGCGCAACGGTCTCCCGCACCAGTGATCCGCTGCGGGCGACGAGGTAGCGCTCCGTCAGCACGTGCCCGAGGTTGCGGTAGCGGTCCCAGCCCAGCAGCGCGGCCACGGGGAGCAGCACCACTGTGATCTCCCACGGCCAGTTCGGCAGTACGCCTGCGCGTGCGAGTCCTCCCAGCAGCGCGATGGGCAGGAGCACCGGAACCACGCCGCGCACCAGTCTGCGGCGAAGGGCGGTCCACGGGTGGTGCCGCAAGGGCGCCGACGTGGGGCAGTCCTCGACGTGGAGCACCTCGGCCGCCACGCGGTGGGCCTCACCGACCGGTGCGGGTGGCAGCAGAAGACTGCTCTCGCCCTTGCGGCCCAGTCCCGTGGTGACGGCGGTGCACCGCGCGCCACCGCCGGCGCGCAGCAGCAGCGGTTGTTGCACCTCCACGCCGCGCAGTCGCTGTTCTTCGACCGACACGGACCGCGTGGTCAGCAGGCCGCGCCGTACCCGCACGGTGCCGTCGGCCTCCCTGGTCAGCCGGTAACCCCAGAACTGGACGAGGTACACGACGAGCGAGCCGAAGACGGCCAGAACCAGCACGACAGCGGTCAGCACGCCGATGGTCACGGCGATCGGCGACTCGCGCAGCCACTTCACGGTGTCCAGCAGTGGTCCGAAGGCCGCCGGTCGCAGCTCCAGTTCCTGTGCGTAGTTGGTCAGCACGCCGAACGTGGTGCCGACCGCGACCAGGCCGGAGAGGGTCAGCGGCGCGAACCGGAACCATGCCGGAACGAGTTGTGACAGAACGACACCCGGTGTGGATTCCTCCGCAGTGGACGGTTCAGACGCACGACTGAGCAGCACCTGCCGAAGTCGGTCGGCCTCGGCAGAGGAGACCGCGTCCAGCGTCAGGCCGTCGTCACCGGCCTTCTCGTGCTGTCCGGTTCCGACGCGGATCGCCGACAATCCGAAGATGCGGTGTCCCAGCTTCGCGGTGAGATCGGCCGTGCGGATGCGATCGCGAGGAACCGCAAGGCGTTTGCGCACGACCAGGCCGGTGTGCAGTTCGACCTGGTCACGAGTGATCCGGTATCTCGTGGTCACCCAGTGCAGAAACCCGAGGCCGACGATGAAGACCACCACGGCGACGCCGACGAAGGCACGCCACCGATCGCCGTTGCCGAACACGAGCAGTCCGATGAACACCGGGATCAGGCCGAGCAGTTCGTTCAGGGGCTTGACGATCAGCATGCGGACGTCGAGGCGGTGCCAGTCGGCGACGGGCGATGGGTCGACGAGTTCGGGTGCCACGGGCAGTTCGGTCACGTGGCATCACCGGGCGTCGCTTGCGTCGTCGTGGTCAGCTCGTCCACCAATCGCATCGCGACGTCGTGGTCCAGCCCCTCGATCTGCACGGGTCCGGCGGCCGACGCGGTGGTCACCGTGACCGTCGCGAGGCCCAGCAGTTGCTGCAGCGGGCCGCGTTTGGTGTCGACCGTCTGGATGCGCGACACCGGGGCCACTCGCCACTCCTGGTTGAACCACCCGGTGAGCGTGCAGACCGCCTCCGGTGTGCTCTCCCACCGGTGGACGCGGTAGCGCCACTGCGGCATCACCAGCGTGTGCGCGATGGCGAGCACCAGCGTGGCGAGCAGCGGCACGAGCTGCCACGCGGGTCCGCCACGGACGACGATCAGCGCGACGACCTGGGGGATCAGCAGCACGAGCCAGCCGATCAGGGCGTGCAGGGTCCACAGAGTGATCGACTTGCGGCTCACTCGATGCCGCGGGGCGCGCAAGCGCAACTGCGCACTGGTGCTCACGGACATCCACTGTGCCCTACGCGCGTGTCCGGTGGACGCGATCGGCCAGATCCCGCCACGGCGTGACGTCGTAGCTGCTCCGCGGTCGTCAGGGCGGGGACAGCTCCCGTTTGAGCACCTTCCCCGTGGCGTTGCGGGGAAGCGTGTCGAGGAACACCACCTCGCGTGGGACCGAGAACCTCGCGAGGTGCTCGCGCACGTGTGTCCGCACGTCGTCGGGGTCCACCGGCTCATCGCACACCAGGTATGCCGCGAGCCGGTGGCCGAACTCGTCGTCGGGCACACCGATCACCGCGACTTCGCGCACTCCGGCCATGCCCGCCAGCAGGTCCTCGACCTCGCGCGGGTAGACGTTCTCGCCGCCCGAAACGATCATCTCGTCGTCGCGGCCGACGACGAAGAGCAGTCCGGACGCGTCGCGACAACCGATGTCTCCCGTGGACATCAGCCCGTCGCGGACCTCCTTCGCCATGCCGTTGGTGTAGCCGTCGAACAGCATGTCGTTGGCGACGAAGATCCGGCCCGTCTGTCCCGTCGGGACAGCTGCACCGTGCTCGTCGAGGATCCGCAGGCGTGTACCGCGGGGTGGCCGGCCTGCGGTGGCAGGGTGATCGCGCAGCTCACGCGGCTTGGCGATGCTCACCCAGGACACCTCGGTCGAGCCGTAGAGGTTGTAGAGCACCGGACCGAACTCGCGCAGGCAGCGTTGCGCGACGGGTGGCGGCAGCGCCGATCCGCTCGACGCGATCACGCGCAGCGAAGTG
>DASYMV010000128.1:0-3093 GCA_036008865.1 Pseudonocardiaceae bacterium
TCTCCGATGCGCGCACCAGGCGCATGTCCCGCGTGTGCACGGTTTCGCCGCACGCCTCGCACACCGTCCGCGGGTGCAGCACCTCGCCGCACGAGTGCTCCCACACCGTGGGCGGGGCTCCCTGAGTGACGTGCCGGTCGCCCCAGTCCATCAACGTCAGCAGCACGGTGTGCAGCGCGCGCCCCGGCTCGGTCAGCACGTACTCGTAACGGGGCGGGTGCTCCTCGTACTGACGCTTCTCCAGCAGGCCCGAGTCGACGAGTTTGCGCAGCCGGGTCGCGAGGATGTCACGGCTCGCCCCGGTGTTCGACGCGATCTGGTCGAAGCGCCGCACACCGAAGAAGATCTCCCGGAGCGCGAGCAGGGTCCACCGCTCGCCGATCACGCCGAGGGCGTTGGCGATCGAGCACTCACGAGGGTGGGTGGGCATGGCACTCCTCCGGACGAAGCTCAGGGCAGCAGGATCCGGCGGGTCTGACGCGCCGTGGCGAGCAGTCGTCCGCTGGTGTCCCACAGCGCGCTGCTGTCGACGCACCACCCGTCGGCGGCGTGTTCGGTGTGGATGGAGCACAGTGCCCACCCCTCCGCGTCGAAGTCCTCGACGGCGGCGGTGAAGTGCGCGGCGAGCTCGACGGTCGGGATCGGCACCGGTTCGATGCGGATCGCGTAGAGCGCGGGCGGCAGCGCGTCGAGCAGCACCAGCGCGGTCTGCGTCGGGTCTGCCGGCGCGTCACGCAAGCGGAGCCACGCGGTCAGGCGCGGTTCCGTCCCTCCCGACAACGGCAGCCGTCCGTCCGCCGGCCGAATCTCCAGGTGCTGGGCGAACGGCACGATCATCCCGGCGAACTCCGCGCAGTCGTCGGGACCGGGCACCACGGGCGCAGCGGCGGCGCCGAGGACCGCACCACCGGCGCCGCCGCCGAACACCGCCACGCCGGTCAACGCTTCACGGCCGTCGGAGGTGATCGCGGCGCGCACGGTCGTCGTGCTGCGCCCCGCTCGGACCAGATCGCTCGACAGTTGCGGCGCGCTGTCGCGCATCGGCGCGAGGAAGTTCACGTGCAGGGCGCGCAGCGGCAGCCGGGGTGCGTGCTCGCGGGCCCGGTCGAGCAGCAGGCCTGCGAGGTAGCCGCCGTGGACACCGTCCCACGACCGCCAGGTGAGGTCCAACTCCGTCGCCAGTGTCACGTCCACCCTCACGATCGGTTGAGTCTTGTTTTCCAACTTAGCCGGTGGGAGCGTTAGTTGGAATACCCAACCCACTTTCGGAGGCGACGATGCGCGACGCGGTGATCGTGGAGGCCGTGCGGACCCCGATCGGCAAGGGCAAGCCGGGCGGAGCGCTGCACGACGTGCACCCGGTCCAGTTGCTCGGCGGCGTGATCAGGACCGTGGTCGAGCGTTCGGGGGTCGACCCGACGCTCGTCGACGACGTGATCGGCGGCGCTGTGGACCAGGTCGGCGAGCAGGCGCAGAACACGACGCGCTGGGCGATGCTGTCCGCGGGCCTGCCGGAGAGCGTTCCGGCGACCACCGTGGACCGGCAGTGCGGTAGCAGCCAGCAGGCCGTCCACTTCGCCGCGCAGGGCGTGATCGCCGGAGCGTACGACCTCGTCGTCGCGTGCGGCGTCGAGTCGATGAGCCGCGTGCCGATGTGGTCGAACGTGCGGCCGGGTGACGATCCGTTCGGGCCCGGCATCGCCGCGCGCTACCCCGACGGGCTCGTCCCGCAAGGCATCAGCGCGGAACTCATCGCCGCCAAATGGGGACTCGGAAGGCAGGCGATGGACGCCTTCGCCGTCAGGTCGCACCAGCGTGCCGCCGCCGCGCACGCCGACGGGTTGTTCCGCGACGAGATCGTGCCGATTGGTGACGTGGTCACCGACGAGTCCGTGCGCCCCGGCACGACCGCCGATGCGCTGGCCGGGCTGCGGCCCGCGTTCACCGATCCCGCGTACTCCGAACGCTTCCCGCAGATCGACTGGTCGGTGACCGCGGGCAACAGCAGCCCGCTCAACGACGGCGCGTCGGCCGTGCTGATCACGTCGAGCGAGATCGCCGTGAAGCTCGGGCTGCGGCCTCTGGCGCGGCTGCACAGCTTCGCGGTCGTCGGATCGGATCCGCTGCTGATGCTCGCGGGCGTCATCCCGGCCACGGAGAAGGTGCTCCGGCGCGCGGGACTGAGCCTCGGCGACATCGACCTCTTCGAGGTCAACGAAGCTTTCGCGAGCGTTGTCCTGGCGTGGCTGCAGGAAACCGGTGCTGATCCGGCGAAGGTGAACGTCAACGGCGGAGCGATTGCGCTGGGCCATCCGCTGGGGGCCAGCGGCACCCGTCTGACGACGACGCTGGTCAACGCGATGCGTCAGCGCGGCGCGCGCCGTGCGCTGCAGACGATGTGCGAGGCCGGAGGTCTGGCGAACGCGATGGTGCTCGAAGCCCTCTGATCGCGGGATGTCACCCCAGGAGGTGCTGTGTCACGCGATCGAGTGGGGCCCCTAGGGGATTCCCCGAATCACCGGCGGAGCGGGGGGAACGAGGATGGGGAATTGCTCCCGATGCCACCTGGACGCCTGTCGCCATAACGTTCGTGGCGATCTTGACCGAACACCTCGGGAGAACTCCTCATGATCCCCACCCAGACCCTGCACGACTTCACCCTCGGTCTGCTGAGCGACCCGGCCGCCAGCGCCGCGTTCCAGCAGGACCCCGAGGGCGCTCTCCGCGACGCGGGCCTTCACGGCATGACGCCCGCGGATGTGCAGGACGTTCTCCCCCTCGTCCTCGACCACATGCCGGTCAACCGGGTCGCAGGGCTCGGCGACGCGGTGCACGGCCTGCCCGTGAGCGTGCCCGGCGCCGGTGATCTCGACGCGAGCGACCCGGCCCGGCTGTTCGCGGAGCCCGAGGAGCGCTCCCTGCCGGGCACCGACTTCCCCAACGACCTGCCGACCACCGCCGCGACGGGGCTCGCCCACGACCTCACCGGGGCATTCGGCGCTCACGAACTGCCGCACGTGCTGGACGCCGCCCCGCTGGACGTCCCCGCCGGCGCTCCGGTCCCCGATGTCTCCCACGTGACCGGCGCGCTGG
>DASYMV010000129.1:0-2386 GCA_036008865.1 Pseudonocardiaceae bacterium
ACGCGCGTGAGCGCCTTGCCGGTTGCGGCCCGGACGGCCGCCACGATCGCCGGGGTCGATGAGATCGTGGGCGGTTCGCCCACACCACGCACCCCGTAGGGGGCGTTGGGATCGGCCAGTTCGAGCACGTCGATGTTCATCGGAGGCATGTCCAGCACGGTCGGGATCAGGTAGTCGGTGAACGACGGGTTGCGGATCTTGCCGTCTGCGGTCTGGATCTCCTCCATCACCGCGAGGCCGAGACCCTGCGCCGAGCCGCCCTGGATCTGCCCGAGCACGGCCTGCGGGTTGAGCGCCTTCCCGACGTCCTGCGCGCAGTTCAGCTCCACGACCTTCACCAGTCCCAGCTCGGTGTCGACATCGACCACCGCGCGGTGCGCGGCGAAGCCGAACTGCACGTGGGCGTTGCCCTGACCGGTCTCCGGGTCGATCGACTCGGTCGCGCGGTGCCGCCACTCGACCGTCTCGTCGACGACGTCGTTGCCGAGCACGTCGATCAGGTCGGCGAGCACACCGTCCGATTCGGACACCAGCTTGCCGCCGGTCAGCGTCACCCCGAGCCGACCGATCTCGGCCGGTCCGACACCGGAGCGTTGTGCGTACAGCTCGACGACCTTCGCCTTGACCGCCTCACAGGCGGCCTTGACCGCGCCGCCGGTGACGTAACTCTGCCGGGAAGCCGACGACGACCCGCTGTTGCCGATGCTCGTGTCCATGGGCTGGATGGTCACCAGCTGCACACCCAGCTCGGTGCGCACGATCTGCTGCATGATCGTGACCAGGCCCTGACCGACCTCGCACGCCGCTGTGTGTGCGAGCGCGGCGAGCTCACCGCCCAGGACCTGCAACCGCACGCGCACGGTGGAGTAGTCGTCGTAGCCCTCCGAGAAGCAGATGTTCTTGATGCCCACCGCGTATCCGACCCCGCGGACGACCCCCTCGCCGTGCGTCGTGTTGGACACGCCACCAGGCATGTCCCGGATGTCGACCTCGCCCGTGCTGACGTCAGGCGGCAGCGGTTTGTCCTTCACCAGCCGCAGCAGCTCGGCGACGGGTGCAGCGGAGTCGATCACCTGACCTGTCGGCATGACCGATCCCTGCGACATGGCGTTGCGGACGCGCACCTCGACCGGGTCGATACCGAGTGCTTCGGCCAGCTTGTCCATTTGCGACTCGTAGGCGAAACCTGCCTGCACCGCACCGAATCCGCGCATCGCGCCGCACGGCGGGTTGTTGCTGTAGAGGCCCCAGCAGTCGACGGTCACGTTGTCGACGTCGTACGGCCCCACTCCCAGCGTCGCCGCGTTGGCGACCACCGCCGGGGTGCTGGAGGCGTACGCGCCACCGTCGAGGTAGATCTTCGCCTTGACGTGGACGAGCCTGCCGTCGCGGTTCGCACCGTGCTCGTAGTACATGACGGCCGGGTGGCGGTGCACGTGGCCGTAGAAGGATTCCTCGCGGTTGTAGACCATCTTCACCGGCTTGCCCGTGTGCAGGGCCAGCAGGCACGCGTGCACCTGCATCGACAGGTCCTCGCGCCCGCCGAACGCGCCGCCGACACCGGAAAGCGTCAGCCGCACCTTCTCGGACGGCATGCCGAGGGCGCTCGCGACCTGCGCCTGATCGACGTGCAGCCACTGCGTGGCGATGTAGAGGTCAACGCCGCCGTCCTCGGCCGGCACGGCGAGGCCGGATTCCGGGCCCAGGAACGCCTGGTCCTGCATGCCGACCTCGTACCGACCGGCCACGACGACCTCGGCGGTGGCGTTCTGGTCGCCGCGACGGATGGGGACGTGGCGAACCACGTTGCCGCCGGGGTGCAGCGGTGGCGTTTCGCCGCGCGCGGACGCCTCGGAGTCCACGACGGGCTCGAGAACCTCGTAGCCGACCTCGATCCGCTCCATCGCGCGCCGCGCCGTCTCGGGGTGGTCCGCGCCGACGAGTGCCACCGGCTCGCCCTGGTAGCGCACCACGTCGACGGCCAGAACCGGCTGGTCCTTGTGCTCGAGGCCGTAGACCTTCTTACCGGGCACGTCGGAATGGGTCAGCACCGCGTACACCCCCGGCACCTTGAGCGCTTCGGTGATGTCCATCGAGATGATCCGCGCGTGCGGATGCGGGCTGCGCAGGGTGGCACCCCAGATCATGTCCTCGTGCCACAGGTCCGAGGCGTAGGCGAACTCGCCGCGCACCTTGAGGTTGCCGTCCGGACGCTGGGGGCTTGCACCGATGCCGCCGGTCACCGCCGACGACAGTTCCGTTGGGGTGCGTACGGGCTGTGACATCAGGCCACCTCGGCAGTTGTCAGTCGGGCACTAGCGGCACGCAGGTCGCGTGCGAGTTCGGTCTCCTGTGCGGTGCGCAGTTCGTCGTCTTCCACGATCGT
>DASYMV010000130.1:0-8319 GCA_036008865.1 Pseudonocardiaceae bacterium
GCCCGCGGGGCGACGTCGCCGTTGGGCACGTGGGCAGACGTCACCGGCCAGAGCGCACAAACCGCTGGAAACTCCGTTTCCCGGCTCGGTTCTGCCTGGTCCACGGCGAAGAACTCGCTGCAGCCACCCGTCGACGTACCCTACAAGCCCTGGTACAACGACGCTTTGCCGTGGAACACGGACTACGACAAGGCGCTCGAGAAGAGCCAATCAGTCGACTCCGTGAACATGCAGGTGTTCAACACCTACGCCGAGCAGGCCGAGCGGTCAGGATGGCGAGCGCAGTCCCGGCAGCAGATACCCCGGTGCGCCGGGATCCCCCGGCGGCTGGGGACGCCACGTCCGGGCACGCCGGGCACTCGTGGCCCGGCGCACCGGGTAGTGGCCGTGACGGGCTGCCGGGCGTGGCGGCTTCGGCCCGACGGGTGCCGGCGGTGCCGCCGGTCATCGGTGAGGTTCAATAACGACTCAACGGGGGAATCGTGCTGCGCAACAGGGTCATGCTCCCTGTCGTGGCGTTGTACAACGCCTGGCAGGCGGAGGGTCTGTCCGAGTTGCACCGCGCACTGATCGCTCAGATCGATTCCGACGATGATCTCGTCGAAGAGGGTGATCTGAGGGGCCTCGCCGATCTCGCACAGCAGGGCTGGTCCCAACTCGAACGTGCCGCCCTGGCGCGGGGACGGCAGATCCACCCGGACCTCGGCCGGTCGGTGCGCCTGATCGCCGAAGCAGGCACGGAGTACTACGCGTTCTTCAACCAGGGCGACGGTGAAACCCGCTCCGCGCTGGTGGTCACGTCGGGTGACGACGCGCTGCGCGTCGTCCTCACGCCGGACAAGCAGTTCGTCCTGGAACCGATCAGGGCCGAGGACGGCGCGCAGTCGCTGATCTCCGCGCTGCCCGAGATGCAGCCGGGCAGGGGCGGCACGATCTCACTGCCCGCGGACGCGATGAACAGCAACTCCCGCCGCGGCAACGACTTCGACGGCGAGGGTGGCGACTCCTTGTTGCAGGCCAGCCGTCCGGCCGGTCCCAACGTCGCGCAGACCGAGCAGCTCAAGAAGCTGCTCCACGAGAAGCGGCTCGGTGGCGGGCAACTCCACGTCGCCGGGCGCGACCGGTTCGGCAAGAAGCAGCGGTGTCCGGCACCGTTGACGTACTTCGACACCGAGACCGGCCGGTACGTCTCGGTCAAGCTGACCGGAGGCGACGGAACACCGTGGCTCACGGTGCAGCCGGCCGACTTCCGCACGATGACCGGCCGGCTGCAACAGCTCACGTCGACACTGTCCTAACAGAACTTCGACCGGAGCGCTTCCGGACTGAGCTCCGCAGGACTGCGATATCCGGACAACCCCAAGGTGAGGTCGAAGTCCGCGAGCAGGCCTCGCAGGACGTGCCGAACGCCCACCTGGCCGCCGTGCGCCAAGCCGTAGGCGTAGGGCCGGCCGACGAGCACGGCCTTGGCGCCCAGTGCCAACGCCTTCACGATGTCGGCTCCGGTGCGGATCCCGGAGTCGAACAGCACGTCGATGTCCTCACCGACCGCACGGACGATCTCCGGGAGAACTTCCAGGGATGCGACCGCACCGTCGACCTGGCGACCTCCGTGGTTCGACACCACGATGCCGTCCACACCGGATTCGACGGCCTTGCGGGCGTCGTCGACGTGCTGAATTCCCTTGAGCACGATCGGGCCGTCCCAGTGTTCACGCAGAAAGCTCAGCTGGTCCCAGCTCTTGTCCGTGCCCGTGAACATCGGCACCCACCGCATGATCGCCGAAGCCAGGTCCTCCTCCGGCGATTTGTCCAGCCCGGCACGGAAAGCCGGATCCGAGAACGGAATCGCGACTCCCGTCCCGCGAATGAACGGCAGGTAGGAGCCGTCGAGGTCGTGCGGCCGCCACGCGAGCGTCCACGTGTCCAAGGTGACGACGAGGACTCCGAACCCCGCCCGCTTGGCGCGATCGAGGATGCTGACGCACACGTCGGGTTCGTTGGGCCAGTACAGCTGGAACCACCGAGGCCCGTCTCCGCTGGCTTCCGCGACGTCCTCGACGGTGTGGGACGACGCGGTGGAAAGCACGATCGGTATGCCGAGTTCGGCCGCCGCTCGCGCGGTGGCGAGCTCTCCGTCCGGGTGCAGGATCGATTGCACGCCAACGGGTGCGAGCAGGACCGGCGCGGGCATCTCGGTACCGAGGACGGTCGTTCCGAGGTGGCGTGTGGTCGCGTCGCGCAGCATCCTCGGCACGATCCGGTAGTCGTCGAAAGCCTCGCGGTTGGCCCGAACAGTGGCGCCGGAACCGGCGCCCCCCGCGACGTACCAGTACGGCCCTGGCCCGAGCCGATCACGTGCCGAGGCCTCCAGCTCGTCGGGCACGGTGGTGAACGGCGGCAACTGGCCACCGAGCCCCTGGAGGTAGATCTCGTTCTGGTAAGACGCGAACGGCACCGGGTTCCCAGTCATGCCCGGCAGTCTGCTAGCGGTCGGTAGTCCCGTCCACTCCCGTCCCGATGGAGTCGGGTGACCGGTGCACCCGGCGAGCGGCTCTGACGACGAGGCGAAGCGGAAGGGACATCCGCGTGCTGGAACCTTGCTGTCTCCGCATGTCGTGCGGGTGAACGGCCACCGATCTCCCGTGCACCGAAGCCGCCGAGACGTCAGGTCCGGACTCTGAATCCTGCGCCGAGCCGACGAAGCCCGCGATCATCGCGAGCATCGCGAGCAGGGCCAGCCGATGCGGCGCACGCCGCATCACGCTCCGGGTCATTCGGTTGATTCCCTCCAGCACGGGCCCTCACCCTAGCGGCTCCGGTGCACCTCGCCGCCGAGGAAGATCACGGCTGCACCGAGGACCGCGCTGATCCAGGCGAGCACCACCGGCTGCATCGTGGTCGCGCCGAGGAACAACGCGATCGTCCACCCGATCAGCAGCGCGACCGACAACCCCAGTGCTCCGACCGTCACCGCGATCCTCGCCCGGTGTCCGGGCAACCGGAACAGCGCCCGGCGCACGCCCTTGCGGGCAGCGACGAGCAGGCGCAGCAGCACGAAGCAACACCCGACGACCAGCGCTGCGGAGAACCAGCCCAGCAGCGGGGTGGGCCGCGGCATGCCTGCCAGCAGGAGCAGCAGTCCACCCGTGACGAGCACCACCGCGAGGCGCCACAGAACAGGCCACATCAGAGCTTGCGCGGCGGTCAGAGCCTCCGCGGTCGGCATCGGCTGCTTCTGCACGGGCGCGCGCGAACCACCGCGCTTGCGCTGCACGTGTGCGAGATCTGCCCGTACGTCCGCATCGGAGGGATCCAGGCGCAGTGCCGTGCGGTAGGCCCACTCCGCGGTGCCCCGGTCACGACAGCGCAGAGCGGCGTCACCGAGCACCTGGAACGCTCGGGCCTCACCGGGCGCCAGCCGCGTCGCGTGCTGCGCGACATCGAACGCTTCCGCCCTGGTCGCCCGGTCAGCGGCGAGCACCTCGGCGAGCACGACGTGGCAACGCCAGTCGGTCGGCTTGCGGCGCACCGACTCGCGCGCCGCCGCCACGGCCTCGCCGTCACGCCCGAGTTCACTCAGCGCGAGTGCGGCGAGCCGCTGCGGCCAGGCATGGTCACCACCGAGCACGAGCGCGCGCTTGGCCGCGTCCAGTGCCTGATCGGGCTCCCCGGCATCCAGGTGCGCCGCAGCGAGCCTGCACCAGGCCTCACCGTGCAGCGGATTCGCCACGAGGGCGGGCCGCAACAGATCGATCGCTTTCCTGGGCTTTCCCGATGCGGTGAGCTCGGCGGCGCGCACCAGCACCGCGGTGATCGACTGGGCCATCGCACCTCCCGCGAATCGGCCCAAGTGTGCCAGCGCGCCCACGCCGAACCGATCGGGTGACAGCACGACGCGCTGCGTTGCGAGTGCCGGATCAGCGACGGCGCAGGTGTCGGCTGCTCAGCGCGGTGACCAGCAGAACGGCGCTGATCGCGGCCACGACCAGTCCCATGCGGTGCAGACCGGCATCCGACACCGGACCCGCGAAGCACAACTCGATCACCGCGGCCGCGAGGTTCGCGCCCACGTACTGCGACGTCCGGTAGAGGCCGGACGCACCGCCCATCTGATCGGCCGGAGCCGCCCGGTACAGCGCGGTCTGGTTGCCGAGACTGTTGAACCCGTTGGGCACTCCCAGCGCGGCGGCCAGCAGAACCAGCGCGACCACAGGGGTGCTCACGCCCACGCACGTCAGCGCCAGACCGCCGAGCAGCAGCACACCGGAGCCGAAGAGCAGCAGGCCGCGCGGGCCGGTTCGCCGTTCCAGCCTCGTCGCCAGCACGACGGTGATCGCCCCGAGGCCGGCGATCGGCAACAGGACGAGACCGGCCTCCGCGGCCCGCAGGCCGCGGGCCTGCTCGAGCCACGCGGGCAGCCCGTAGAAGATCGCGTAGAACGCGACGTAGGTCAGCCCGCAGCGCAGGTACGTCGCGGTGAGCGGGCGGTTCGTCACCAGCAGACGGACGTCCAGGAACGGGTGGGCGGCTCGCAACTCGCGCAGCACCAGCAGGAGGACCAAGGCGATCGCGACAGGGGCGAGCGGCCACAACGGCTGCTCGGACAGTGACAGCAGGAACATCATCACCGCGCCCATCGCCGAGGTGAACAGGACCAGCCCGGTCCCGTCCAGGCGCTGCAGCACGCCACCGCGGGGGGTCGCCCCGCGCTCGCCGTCCGCGGGCAGGTACCGCACCGCCATCACCAACGCGATGAGCACGAACGGCACGTTGACCGCGAAGATCGCCCGCCACCCGGCGAACTGGACGAGCACACCGCCGAGGGGCGGACCGAGCGCGACCGCGACCTGAGCGGCGATCGCCAGGACTCCGAGGCCTCCGGCGGCATCTGTGATTCCGCGTCGGTCCGCCTCCGCACGGATCATCGCGAGTCCCGCCGGGTAGGGCGCGGAGGTGCCGATGCCCAGCAGGACGCGCATGGCGATCAGCCAGCCGATGTCGGGTGCGAACATCGCCGCGACCGCCGCGATGCCCACGAGCGCGATGCCGGACAGGAACACCCGGCGCGGGCCGATGAGATCTGCCAACCGGCCCATGGTGGGCGCGCCGACCGCGGTGGCCAGGTAGAGCCCGGAGATCAGCCAGGACGCGGAGGCGCCGGCGTGGAACTCGGTCCTGATCTGCCCGAGCGCGACCGCGATCATCGAGGAGTTCAGCGCCTGGAGCAACGTGCCCAGCGCGACCGGCACCACGAGCGCTGCCGGCATCCGCGTGGCCTGCGGAGCGGGTGCGACGGCGCTCGACATATTGTTTAGCTTAGCTCACTAAGAGATGTGGGAGCGGTCACGGCGACGTGAGGAACAGCCTGTGATCAGTCCGGGTTGGCAATTGTCGGACCACGCCGATCCGAGGGGGAATCTTGGGCGCCGTCAGCACCGCCAGACCGAGACGCTTGCGCATGATCTTGATCCTCGGCGCACTGACCGCGTTCGGGCCGCTGTCCATCGACATGTATCTGCCCGCGCTGCCGACCATCGCCGTCGAGTACGGCACCGGAGCATCCCAGGTCCAGCTCACGCTCACCTCGTGCGTGATCGGGCTCGCGGTCGGTCAGTTGCTGGCCGGCCCGCTCAGCGACACGTTGGGAAGGCGCCGCCCGTTGCTGGCCGGCCTGGCGGTGTACGCGCTGGCCTCCGTGCTGTGCTCGGTCGCACCGTCGGCCGAGGCGCTGACCGCGTTGCGCCTGGTGCAGGGCTTCGGCGCGGCCGCCGGCATCGTGATCGCCAGGGCAGTGGTCCGCGACATGCACAGCGGCGTGGCCGCGGCCAAGTTCTTCTCGATGCTGATGCTGGTCAGCGGGCTCGCGCCGATCCTGGCGCCGGTGTTGGGCGGCCAACTGCTGAGCGTCACGTCGTGGCGCGGCGTCTTCGTCGTCCTGACGTTGATCGGTGTCACGCTGCTCGCGGTCGCCGCGTTCGCGCTGCCGGAGACGCTGCCCGCCGAGCGCCGGCGCAGTGGCGGTCTGGGCAGCACGATCCGCACGTTCGGCCGGTTGATGTCGAACCGGGCCTTCCTCGGCTACACGCTGCCCGGCGGGCTGGCGTTCGCGGCCCTGTTCGCCTACGTGTCCGGCTCCTCCTTCGTGCTGCAAGACCTGTACGGGCTGAGTCCGCAGGGCTTCAGCGCGGTGTTCGCGGTCAACTCGATCGGCATCGTCGCGATGGGACAGCTCAACGGCCGGCTCGTCGGCCGGATCGCCACGCGCAAGCTCCTGACGACGGGGCTCGTGCTGGTCGCAGTCGCCGGTGTCGCATTGCTGGTGAGCACCTCGACGGGACTGGGCCTGGTCGCCTTCCTCCCGCCGCTGTTCGTCCTGGTCTCGAGCTTCGGCCTGGTGATGCCCAACTCGACCGCCCTCGCCCTCGCCACGTACCCGCAGGCGGCGGGTACGGCGTCGGCGTTGCTCGGCACGTTGCAGTTCATCCTCGGCGGCCTGGCCGCTCCACTCGTGGGTCTGGGTGGTGCCGGCTCGGCGGTGCCGATGGCCGCGGTGATGGCCGCGCTCGGCGTGCTCGCCCTCGTCACCTTCTTCACACTGACGGGGCGGGACGCGGAGGAGCCCGAGCCGTCCGAGGGGATCAGCGCGCTGGCGGGGGCGCAGGTCGCGTCCACCGAGTGAGCAATGAGGTGGCACGTTGACCGCACGAGAGCAGCATGAGGCTGTGATCGAGGTCTGGGACGGCGTCTCGGACCTGCAGCGTCTGGTCCAGGTGTCGGAAGCGGCGGGCGCGTTGTTCGCCGAGCACGACGTCCACCTGCCGCCGGACGACCCCGCCCAGATGCTGCGCGCCGCGAACGCCGTGCTGATCGCGGGCAGGCCACCGTTCGGATTCGCCGCTCTGGACGAAGTCGACGGCCACGCCCATCTGGCAGAACTCGCGGTCCGTCCGAGCCACGGGCGGCGCGGAGTCGGCGGTCAACTGCTCGACGGTGCGTGGAGGTGGGCACGAGGGCGCGGTTGTTCGGCACTCACCCTGACGACCTTCCGAGACCTGCCGTTCAACGGGCCCTGGTACGCGCGGCACGGCTTCCGCGAGCTGCCGGAGGGCGAGTGGGGCGAGGAGCTGCGGGCACTCTGGCGCGCAGAGGCGCCGATCAGGGTGGCGCCGCGAATGGCGATGATCAGGCGAGATCGGCCAGGTCAGCACTCCTGAGCTGATCGGGTGACACCGGGGCCTGTGCGTCCACCAGCTTCTGGAGCGCGACGCCGTCGTCCCAGACGTTGACGTTCATCGCTGCCTGCACCCGGCCACCGCGCAACCAGAAGGCGGTGAACTCCCGACCGGCGAGATCCCCCCGCACGACGAGTTCATCGTGCTCGGGATCGGCGAGTCCGCGGTACTCCATGCCCAGGTCGTACTGGTCGGAGAAGAAGTACGGGCTGGCGGTGTAGGGCTCGTCGTCTCCGAGCAGGTTGCCCGCCACGTGCGCTCCCTGGTCCTTGGCGTTCGCCCAGTGCTCGACCCGGACGCGATGTCCGTAGCGGGGATGGTCGTGCGCGGCGATGTCGCCTGCGGCGTGGATGTCCGGGACGGACGTGCGCAGCGCTGCGTTGACCGCCACTCCCCCGTCGGCGAGTTCGAGACCTGCTTTCTCCGCCAGCTCGAGCCGGGGTGCGGCGCCGACGCCGACGACCACGACATCGGCGGGGAGCTCCTCGCCGCCCGCCAGCCGCACGCCACCGGGGGTGAAGCCCTCGACACCGGCACCGAGGCGCCAGCGCACCCCGTTCTCCGAGTGCAGATCGCGGAAGACCGCGGCGACGGTGCCGCCGAGCACCCGTTGCAACGGCAGCGGAAGCGGGTCGACCACGGTCACGTCAGCGCCGTGCTTTCGCGCCGCGGCGGCGACCTCGGATCCGATCCAACCTGCCCCGACGATCACCACCCGCCTGTCCTCACGCAGCTCGGAACGCAACGCCAGGGAGTCGTCGAGGGTGCGCAGCACTCGAAGACCGGGCCGGTCCGCGCCGGGCAAGGTCAACCTGCGCGGCCGCGAGCCGGTGGCCAAGAGCAACCGATCGTACGAATGAGCTACTCCGTTCGTGTCAACGACGGTGCGGTCGCCCGGCCGCACCTCCTCGATGGACGTGCCGCTGCGGAGGTCGACGTCCTGCGCGTCGTAGAACCCGTCGTCGTGCACCCAGGCCGGTTCGTCGGCGTTTCCCAGCAGGACGTCCTTGGACAGTGCCGGGAGTTCGTACGGACGATGAGTCTCCTGACCGAAGAGGACGATGTCGCCGCCGTAGCCCCGCTC